>JAYSTZ010000938.1:0-13324 GCA_043719365.1 Verrucomicrobiaceae bacterium
CGTCGAAGCTGTAAAGGGAATCAATCTCACGCTCGAAAAAGGCGAGACCCTTGCCATCGTCGGCGAGAGCGGCAGCGGCAAAAGCGTCACCGGCCTTGCACTCACGCGCCTGCTGCCGGAGCCGCCAACGCGCTATGCCAGCGGTGAAATCATCTTCGATGGAAAGAGCGTTCTCACCATGAAGGCCGAAGAACTGCGCAGGCTCCGAGGCGGGCGCATCGCGTATGTGTTTCAAGAGCCGAGCACTTCGCTCAATCCTGTCTTCACCATTCGCAACCAGATCGCTGAAGCCATCCAGCTTCATCGCCCTGATGTGAAAGACGTGGACGCCGAGATCATCAAGCACCTCGACCTCGTCGGCATCACCAATCCTGCGCAACGACTCCACGATTATCCGCATCAACTCAGCGGCGGGATGCAGCAGCGCGTGATGATCGCCATGGCGCTCAGTTGTCGGCCTGATCTGCTCGTCGCGGATGAGCCGACCACTGCGCTCGACGTAACCATTCAGGCGCAGATCATGGATCAATTCCGCGAGCTTCGCAGCAAGCTCGACATGGCCATCATCCTCATCACCCACAACTTCGGGATCATCGGCAACTTCGCCGACAAAGTGGCCGTCATGTTTCGCGGAAAGATCGTCGAGTATGGAGCGACAAAGGAAATCCTCGGCAACCCGCAGCACGCATATACGAAAGCGCTCATCCAGTGCATCCCGCGCCTCGGTGCGAAAAAGAAGCGGCTCATTACCATCGACCACGCAGCGCTGGAAGCCGCCGGGTCTTAAAGAAGCGGAATACTTGTGCCACTGCGCGTTCCCGCGTCTTCCGGCCTCGCATAATGAGGTGGCTGGGAGAGCCCCGATGCGCAGATATTGGAAACGCGTGTTTTACCGTTCGCCGCGTTTCTGTTGGAGTCAGTCGGGTATGACCACTCCATTCCAGCCTGTGAAGATAGCCACGGTGAAAACTCCCGAAGCATTTCGCGCTCTGTGCGCTTCGCTCGGTGTCGAGATTCCGTGCGACGATGCGCAGCAGTCGCCATCGCCTCTTTCTGCGCCATGGCCGGTTGCGATTAACGGAAAGCGGATCGGCAACCGCATCGTCATACACCCGATGGAGGGCTGGGACGGGACGACTGAGGGCGGTGTGACGGAAGAAATGCGCCGGCGCTGGCACCGCTTCGGCCTGAGCGGAGCCAAGCTCATCTGTGGAGCCGAGGCCATGGCGGTGCGGCCCGACGGACGTGCGAATCCGAGGCAACTCATCATTACCGAGGCAAACAAAGTGGGCATCACCGAGCTCGTCGTCATCCTCAAGGCCGCGCATCTCGAACGCTACGGCAGTGTGGACGATTTGGTGGTCGGTTTTCAGCTCACGCATTCCGGTCGTTTTTGCCGTCCGCATGATAAGAACTGGGAGTCGAGAGTCGCATTCCGACATCCTATTTTGGACAGAAAGTTCAACGTGACGAGCGATTCGCAAGTCTTCACCGATGACGAGCTCGACGGGCTCATCGGCGACTATGTCAAAGCGGCCCGCATCGCGCACGAGGCGGGCGCGGACTTTGTCGATATCAAGCATTGCCATGGCTACTTGCTGCACGAGTTCCTCGGTGCCCACACACGTCCGGGACGTTTTGGCGGGAGCTTTGAAAATCGCACGCGAATGCTCCGGGAGATCATCGCCGGAATTCGCGCAGACGGGAATCCGATCGAGCTCGGCGTGCGGCTCAGTTGCTTCGACATGGTTCCTTTCCGTCCGGACCCGGCTCTCTCGCAACCCGGCAAGCTGGGACCCGGCATTCCTGAGGACTACAGCGCTGCGCTTCCGTACCGGTACGGGTTTGGAATGAAGCCTGATGCGCCCACGGAGATCGATCTCACGGAGACATTTCAGTTTGTAAAACTCTGCGGCGAACTCGGCGTTAAAGTCCTCAACACCACCGCAGGTTCGCCGTATTACAACCCTCATCTTCAGCGGCCCGCTGCATTCCCGCCGAGCGACGGATACCAGCCCGCCGCAGATCCGATCATCGATGTCGCGCGGCAGATGCGCGTGGTCCGCGAAGTGAAGGCGAACGCCCCCGCAGGGATGCTCGTCATCGGCAGCGGTTACACCTATTTGCAAGACTACGTCCCGCTCGTTGCGCAAGCAGTGGTGCGCGAAGGCTGGGCCGATGCAGTCGGGATCGGCCGCATGGTGCTATCCTATCCGACGATGCTCGCCGACGCGATCGCGGGAAAGCCGCTGGAAAAAAAGTTTGTCTGCCGAACGTTCAGCGAATGCACCACGGCGCCCCGCAACGGAATCATCAGCGGCTGCTATCCGCTCGACGAATACTACAAGAACCGGCCGGAGTTTGAGCAGCTCAAGGCCATCAAACGCGCAGCCGCAGGAAAATGAAACCGCTCATCACCGACCCTCATCAACTGACGCCGCAGACCGCATGGGAGGAAACTCGCTGGGCCTGGACGGCGGAGGAGGAACTCGCCGAACACACGACGAAGGCGCGGCTTTGTCCGGCGGTGCTTCTGCCTTTTCAAAACGGGAAGCCCGACTGGGCGGGCTTTACACGGCAGCTCCGCTGGATGGAGAAGACGGCGGCGCATTATGGCGTTGAGATGGTTTACGTGCTGAATGCGGATACCGGTTACATTTTCGACTTGAGCAACGACCTATACGCGGAAGTCCTGCGGCGATTTCGCGAGGAGATGCCGCAAGCGCGGTTCATCGCTGGAATCACGGCGCGTGGGGCGGAGCAGGACACCGCCTTCAAAGCCGAGCGTTATCACCCGCTGCTCGACATCGCCCAGGCGCACGGGAATTGCGAAGTGATGATCATGACTTCACGGCTGCTCAACATCCTGGAGCCCGAGCCGCGGCGCGATGCCTATTTCGCCATCGCCGAGCACATCTCGCATCCCGCGCTCGTTCATGCGCTGGAGCCCGCGTTTGTACCGTGGGCGACGCCGTATGGCCCCTGGTTGCTGTGGCAACTCGCGCAGTATCCCAAGTTTATCGGCGGCAAAGTGAGCACGCTCGACGAGCCTCACTATCTCTACTGGGCTGCGATGTGCCGGGATCTGACGCTCGATTTTGCGCCGCACAGTGGAGACGATTTTGGAATCGCGACGGCGATCAAGATGGGGCTTCCGCTTCTCATCGGCGCGGCATCCAGTGCGGCTCCGCTTATTTGCGCGGCGAAGGACATGTGGCTGACGGACGACGCGCCGGCGAAGAAGTTCCCAACGGGCAGGGCAGGCTTCGATACACGCGTCTATAAACTCTTCGAGGCGCTCCAGTCCTTTGAGGATCAAGTGTTCCGTCTCGATGCGAAAGGAAGTGCTGCTTCCTATAAACACAGCACCGCTCATGCGCTGGCGAACCTCGGCATTCTCGAAAGCACGGAGACGCATCCCGATTGCCAGGATCGTCGTGGTCCGGATGAGGCTGCCCGGATTGAAGAAGCACTCGTCCGTCCGCGGCGCATGGCTGCGCGGTTGGGCATCGCGTGGTAGAGTTTCCTCTCGCGCTTCGCTGCCGTTCCGCCTTTGCTGCGCTCCGAATATTCGCAGCGGGACTCCTCACAACATGACACACACTAATTATATCTTCGTGGACTACGAGAATGTCCGCGGGCACGACATGGACCTCAGCCTGCTGGAGGGATTGAAGGTCGAGGTGGTCTTTATTTTTGGAAAGCGGCAGAACGATGTTCCGGTGGAGTTGGTGCAGGCGATGTTGCGGTTTGCGGGGCAGTTTCGCATCGAGAAACTCTCGGTCGAGGGGAAGAACGCGCTGGATTTCGTGCTCGCGTACCACATCGGGAAAGCGTCGGCGCTGGACCCCGCAGGCCACTTCTTTGTGTTCTCAAAGGACACGGATTACGACCCGCTGATGATCCATCTGCGGGCTCATCACATCAAGGCGCACCGCTATGGGACATTCGCGGAGATTCCGTGTTTCCCGGTGCGGGCAGCCGTGCATCGGGCTCCGCAGAAGCCAGCGCCGCCGCCGGCAAGGACAGGGAAGCTTCCGCCAGCGTCGAAGCCGAAATCGTCGGATGTGGATTCGGTGCCGTCGATGGATGAACGCGTGAAGGTCCTTGTGGAGCAATTTTCGCGTACCCCACGCTCTCGGCCGAAACGGGAGAAGACGCTGCGCTCAAGCCTCAATGCGTTTTTTGGAAAACGACTCTCGGAGGAAGATGTCTCGGCGACCGTGGCAGCGTTGGTGAAACGGGGAAGCATCGAGATATCCGACAAAGGCGTCGTGAACTGGACGTTTCTGATCTAAATCGGGCGTTCGTTCTTCCTTTCGAAATCGTCACAATATAGCTCGCGACCGGAGCGAAAACTGCTCCATTATACCGGAACCAACCTTTCCACCCGACCTGCATGAACTATAAAACAATCCTTTCTTCCGCCATCGTTGTAGCTGTTTGCGCCACGGCATACTTTTGGCCTTCGGCGCAACTCCCGGACATTGTTTCGACTCCGACTCCGCCGGCCCGCGAATCGGAGTCTGCGCCCGACATTGCGCTTCCTGCTCCGGTTGCGACTGTTCCAGAGGATGCGGGGCCGTTGACGATTTCCGCCGAGGCTGCGGCTGCGGTGCCTAGGGATGCGGACTTTTCAAAGGTCATAGCGTTCAATGACTGGGCGCAAACTTGGAAAGCGGCGGACGCCAAGCGGCGCGAAGCGATGCGCGCGGAGGGCTTGAGGCTGGCGACGGTGCGTCGTCCGGAGATGAAGGCGCTGATTGTGAAGAGCCCTCGGATGGCGCTCGATCATGCGGTGCCGCGTGTGATTTTGCAGGATCTTCCAGACGAGATTGTGGCGCAGTTGGAGCGTCCGGTTTCGGCGACGGGCAATTTGAACGTGTATCGCGGTCGTCCGCAAGGGCCGGTGCCGGATGGGACAGAGTTGACGCTGCGTTACTTTGAAACGACCGCGGGCAAAAGCTACAAGGCGCGCGTTTCGGATGAGCTGGAGACGCTGAACACCACAAAAGCTGTCGCACTGCGCGGCGTTGCGGTTGACCGCGAATTTGCTGTGGCGACGAACGGGGTGCGGCAGCTTGAAAAGGGCGAGCGCATTCCGGAAACAGCTCAAGTCGAGGCTTTGTGCCCGGTATCGGGAATCGCCACGCCCGAGCCTGCACCGCAAGAGCCGGTGACCGACGAAACGCCGACCGTGCAAATCGGCGAGCGCATCATCCGGCTTTGCAACGGCACGCATGTCCGTGTGTTGGAGGAGGAATACAAGGCGATGATCATGGCGTCGGGAAATGCGGGGGCGGGATTCTTTAAAGACACGCATCCTGGAACTTCGTCTGAGGCGATTGGAAACTTCCGCTGTCTGTATGTTCGCATCACCTATCCCGACCAGCTCAAGGCTCCGAATACGGAAGACAGTGCGCACACCGATATGCGCAATGTGTCGCGGTTTTATCTGGAGAGCAGTTTTGGGAGGATGACTACGACTTCGACGGTCACGCCGCTCATCACGCTGCCGCACTCGCAGGCCTGGTATATTGCGAAAGACAGCGAAGTGGACGGTCTCGGCCTTGTCCACAGCGATGCACGCGCGGAGGCTCGGAAGCTGGGCTACGATTCGAATCAATTTAATTGCACCATCGTCCGCGTGAACGGCGGGCCGCGGCTGAGCGGGATTTCGTGGGGCGGCGGAGACAGCGTGTGGGTTTCGTGGGACGGAATGGATGTGCTGAACCACGAGTGCGGTCACTCGCTCGGGCGCAATCACGCGAACTTCTGGACGACGAGCGATGGCTCGGCGATTGGCGTCGGCTCGAACTCCGAATACGGCAACAGCTACGACGTGATGGGCGGCGGCGGCGGATTTGCCGCGCACTATAATACGAAGAGCAAGCGCGACCTTGGCTGGCTGAGCGACCCGTATATTCACCGACCTTCGGATGCGCCGAGCGCGAGTGGTGTGTATCGCGTTTTCGCGTACGACCAGCCGCAGCTTGAAGAAGGCAAGCGGTATGGATTCCGAGTAGGCAAGGATGCAATGCGGAAATTCTATTTGGAATATCATCCGGCGTACAACACGGAGTGGGCAAACTCCCTGCTGATGATCATCGACGGCCTGGGCTCGAATTGCGGTCATCTGATCGACACGACGCCGGGCAGTCCGGGAGGAAAAGGCGACGGCGGAATTCAGGTCGGGCGGACGTTTAGCGACTACGAGTCGGACATTCACTTCACAGTGCTGTCAAAGAACGCGACAACCCCGGCATCTCTCGATTTCTCATACCAGCGCGGGCCGTTTCCCGGAAATACCGCGCCGACTTTTGCATCGCTCACTGCGAGCGCGACGACCATCGCGGCGGGTGGGAGCATCACTTTCACCGCGAATGCGACGGACGCACAGAACGACACGCTGGCGTATCATTGGGAATTTAATGACGGCGTTTATGGGACGAACACGCCGGTTTTTACACGGACGTTCCCGGTCGTGGATCAGCAGACGGTTCACTGCACGGTGTCCGACATGAAAGGCGGCATCGCGCGGAAGCATGTCGTCGTCAATGTGGGCGCGCACGGTCGCGGCGTGCTCGCAGGGCGCATCACGAATGGCGCACAACCCGTCGTCGGCGTGCGCGTGACAAGCGACAACGGCAAGTACGCGTTCACCGACAGCAATGGCGACTACGCGGTGTGCGACCTGACTGCGGGCGCACATACATTTACGACGCTGCTGACCGGCTACACATTTACGGAGAGCTACGTGAGCCCCGTAACGGTCGTCGCAAATACGACCGTGAGCGGCAAGGACTGGGCGGCAGCGAGCGTTTCGGAGCTTAGTATCACAGCGATCGGCGCAGCGGAAGGCGGCTCGAATGGTTCGTTCGTGATCACCCGGACAGGCGATACGACTGCGGCGCTGGATGTGACCGTCGCTCCGGTCGGAGGCACTGCGACCAAGACAACTGACTACACATTTACGCCCGACTACGCCGCAACCGGTTCGCTTTATAAATTCACAATTCCCGCCGGTCAGGCATCGCTTTCAGTGGCAGTCGCTGCGGTGAACGACACGGCGGCGGAAGGCCCGGAGACTGTGAAATTGCAGTTGTCCGTCGGCGGGTATCAGGTTCGCGCGGGCGGAGTCGCGGAGCTTACGATCGCCGACAACGATACCGCGCTGCCGGTCGTAAAAGTGGTGTCGCCGGACTTCTATGCAAACGAATCGGGTGACAACGCGACCTTTGTTTTTTCGCGCACCGGCGCGACGACGAATCCTTTGAACGTGGTCGTCGCATGGAGCGGCACGGCGGTTAATGGCACGGACTACACTTCGCAGCCGACGACGGTGACGATTCCCGCGAATGCTGCATCGACGACGGTCACGCTCGTTCCGACGAATGATGCGCTCATCGAGGGGCCGGAAGATGCGACCGTGACGATTTCAAGCAACGCAGCCTACGTGCGCGATGCAGTGGAATTTGCGGCGACGGCCAATATTACGGACGACGATGTGCCGGTGGTGAGCGTCACGGCAATCGATGCCGATGCTAATGAATTGGGACGCGATCCAGGCGTGGTGCTCATCACGCGGACGGGACCGACGACGGCACCGCTCACGGTTTACTACGGACTCTCCGGCAAAGCCCTGCATGGCACGGATTACTACGCGCTGCCGGGGCAAATTACGATTCCCATTGGCGCTACGAGCGCGCCGGTTGTGATCACTCCTTACGACGACGATATCGGCGAGCCCGACCCGGAGTCGGTGACGTTTAACCTCACGACATACAACAACGCTTACCAGCTCGGCACGGCATTCAGCGCGACCGTGAACATAGCGGACAATGACGACAAACCGCTCGTCGCTGTGCGCGCAGGCAGTTCGCCGGCAGAGCCTGGAACGGCGGGCACATTCATCATCCGCGCCATCGGCTCAGCGACCGGCAACATCACGGTGAACTACACGCTCAGCGGTACAGCGACAGCGGGCAGCGACTATACCGCGCCGAGCGGCAGCGTGACGCTTTCGGCTGCCTCGTCCAACGAAGTCACTGTGACCATTCCGATTCTCAACGACGCTCTTTTGGAGCCGACCGAGACGATCATTTTGAACATCACACCCGGCGCGACTTACAAAGTTCTGAACGACGGAAGTGCGACGCTGCGGCTTAAAGACGACGACACCGCCGACCGCGTAATGGTCTCCACTTGGAACGATGGCGTTGCCGAGGCGGCTACTCCGGATACCGGAAAGTTCTACTTCTCGCGAGGCGGAACAACGGGCGCACTCGACGTGAGCTACGTCGTGAGCGGCACCGCCATAAATGGCACCGACTACGACCTGCTGAGCGGCACCATCACCATTCCAGACACGGCGAGCGGCGCGGACCTGATTGTTTCGCCGATCAACGACGCATTGCTCGAAGGCACGGAAACCGTCACGGTGACGGTTGTCGCGGGCCCTGGCTACGGCGCGGATATCCCGGCGAGCGCGACGCTCTATATCGCTGACGATGAGGCCACGCCGACCACCGTCACGTCAGTCGGTTTCCAAAGTGCGACGGGCGCGACGACGGAGGCCCTTGTTTCGGGCAACGACTACCGCGACATTCCTGTGACGCTCAGTGCAGCCAGCACTGAGACTGTGACTGTCGAATACACGAGCGGCGGCGGGACTGCGGCCGGCGACGACATCGACTGGGCCTTTCTCGACGCGGCCAACGGCAACGCGGTGATTCCCGGCGGCGTGCTCACTTTCGCGCAGGGCGAGCTTTCAAAAAATGTCCGTGTCCGAATTCGGAATGACGGAGTGAGCGAAGGCGATGAAACGGCGATTCTCACGTTGAAGAACCCGCGCTTCGTCCGCCTTTCTTCGAGCCGTACTTCGCACACGCTGACGATCAGCGATGCAGACGATCTCGCGGCGCGCGTCCGCTTCATTGTGTCGTCCTCGACGAAGGGCGAAGGCGATGGAACCGAGCCGCTGCTCATGGCGGTGCTCGACCGTCCGCTAACCACGAGCGCAACGGTGCAGTACACGGTGGGCGGCACCGCGACTGCCGGTAGCGACTACACCCTCGCGCCTGGCACGCTCACATTTGCAGCGGGCGAAACGGTGAAGCTGCTGCCGTTTGCGATCCTTACTGACGGAGTCGCGGAGCCAGCAGAGACGGTGATCGTCACGCTCACGAGTCCGACAAACAGCGTGCTCGGTTCAATCGTGACACACACCATCACGCTCACGGACAGCACGCGGCCAGCGGTTTCGGTCTCCGGGCCCGTCGATGTCGCAGAAGACGGGACGCCGAGTTTCACGATCACTCGCAGTGGCGCGACGACTTTCGCTCTTCCGGTATCGTTCACCACGAGCGGCACTGCCACAGCCCCGGGAGACTACGCCGCGCTGCCGGCGAGTGTGACAATCCCCATCGGCGCATCGAGCGTGTCCGTTCCGGTGACGCTCAATAATGATGTCGTGGAAGAAGGCGATGAGACGCTGACGATCACCATTTCGCCCGATGCCATTAACTACGATCTCGGCCCGGTTTCGACCTTCACGATGACCATCGAGGACGACGACGCGCTTCCAGTTGTCGTGATTGTTTCGCCAGTGCGTCCAGAAGTCGCGATCCCTGCCAACAACGGACTCATGCTCGTGGTCGATGCGACGCGGCAGACGCCTTCCGGCGCAGTCCCAGTCCCCGTGACGTGGAGCAAGCTCAGCGGACCTGGCACCGTCACATTTGAAACCGCCACGACTACGAGCGTTGCGGCCTCATTTTCGGTCGCAGGCGATTACGTTCTGCGAGCGAGCGCATCCTACGCGGCCAACGTCGTGACTGACACGGTGAAAGTGCATGTCGGCCAAGTGCTCACCGCGCAGACTATCGGAACGACCACTGCCCTGGGATCGTGGAGCGAAGCGGATTCCGTAGCGGGTTCGCACAAAGGCGATGTGATCACGCTCACGGGCGCGAGCACGGGAATCAGTAGCAGCGGCTTGAGCGATGGATTCTATTTCGTCGCCATGCCGGTGACCGGTGATTTCGATTTCAGCATCCGCGTAGCGAGCTTTAGCAATCCCGGTAACAGCACATCGCACCGAATGGGAATCATGTGCCGCGCATCGACCGCGACCAATGCGCCCTATGCCATGAGCTTCTACAAAGGTGATCGCAATCATGGGTTTCAAGCGCGATTGACCGCTGGTGCTGATCCTTATGATTCGGTGGATACCACGCCGCGCACGATGCCGGATTACCTACGCCTCACTCGTATTGGCGACCTATTCTCGGCGTACTGTAGTGCCGACGGAGTAACGTGGACGCCGCGCGGCACGCCACAAACCGTCACCACGATGGGTGCGTCACCGCTCGTCGGTCTCGCACTCACCAGCGCAGTCACAGCGACCGCATCGACCGCTGTTTTTGACAACGCAAACTTCTATCTCCCAACCAATATCGGACCAAACGTGAACGCCGGAGCGCCGCTCACGGGCTCCGGACCTTGGAACATCGACGCTACGGTGGCCGACGACGCGCGTCCAGTCCCGGCGAGCCTCACGCCGCTTTGGCTGCCGGAAGGCGACGTCACATTTGCGAGCGCGACATCCGTGGATACCGGCGTGACGTTTGCTGCCACTGGCAACTACCGCCTGCGCCTCACCGCAAGCGACGGCGCGATCACGACCTTCGGCGACACGACCGCAAACGTCACCGTCGGCGGGCCGCTACTATCGTGGCGGCAGACAAATTTCGGCACGACATCCGCCACCGGGAGTTCCGCGAACGACGCAGACTTTGACTTCGACGGACTCAAAAACATTGTCGAATACGCGCTACTGACATCGCCCACACTGGCTGGAGGTTCGCCATTTACGGTCGCCGCGACGCCCGGTAATTTTGTCATCAATGTCAACCGCGACCCCACGCGTAACGACGCCACCATCACCATCGAAGCCGCAACTTCACTCGGCGGAACATGGACGCCGATTGCACGAAGCAGCAACGGGGGAGCATTCATCTCGCTCGTGGCCGAGGCCAGCGTGCTGGAAACCGGCACAGGCCCGGTCGCAGCAGCCATTACCGTCAGCACCGCAAGCACGCCGACGGGCCGGTTCTTCCATGTAAAAGTGGAGACGGCGACGCCTTAGCGCCCCATCGCGGCTTCGATCTCGTCTGCTTCGAGGGGGATTTTCCCCATGAGATTAACCGGACCGTTCTCCGTGACGAGGACGGTGTCCTCGAGGCGCACAGCCATCTCCTCTTTCGGGAGGTAAATACCCGGCTCCACGGTCATTACCCAGCCGGATTGCATCGGCTTTGTTGTATCGCCGACGTCATGCACGTCGAGGCCGATAGGGTGACCGAGTCCGTGCATAAAATACTTCTTCACCGCAGGCTGGTCGGGGTCTTGTTTTTTTACATCGCTCGATTTGAGCAGGCCGAGTTTTAACAACTCTTCCGTCATCTGCTCTTCGGCGGCTTTCTGCCAGTCTTTGTGCAGCACACCGGGCGCGAGGCGCTGAGTGCTGGCGCGGAGGACGCGGAGAACGGCGTCGTAAATGGCACGCTGGCGCTTCGTGAACTTGCCGTTCACCGGGATGGTTCGCGTCATGTCGCTCGCGTAGTTCGCGTAGCCGGAGCCCACGTCGAGCAGGAGAAGTTGCCCGTCTTTGAGCGGCGCAACATTCTCCTGATAGTGCAGGCAGCAGGCGTTTTTTCCCGCCGCTACGATGGGTTCGTAGGCGAATCGTGCGCGGTTGCGGATGAACTCGTGCGCAAACTCAGCCTCGACATCGGTCTCCGTTTTTCCGGGCTTGGTAAATTTCAGCACGCGCTTGAACGCCTTGCCCGTGAGGTCGCAGGCGCGCTGGATGACGGCGATTTCCGCCGCGCTTTTCACGACGCGGCAATCGTGCAGCAACGGCGCGAGGCGGCGATAATTATGAAGCGGGTAGCGGCGTTGAACTTCGCGAATGAAGCGTTCGTCGCGGGTCTCGACTTCGCACGAGGAGCGCTTGTGTTCGTTGCTGTTGATGAAGACCTGCTCCGCTTCGCAAATCATACGGCGAAGCGTTCCCCAGAAATCCTGCGACCATTTGATCTGTGTGATGCCGCTCAGCTTTTGCGCCTCGTCCTTGCGCAGCTTGTGGCCTTCCCATAGCTCGTTGTGTTCGTTTCCTTCGCGGAGGAAAAGAACCTCGCGCAGCTTTTCGTCGTCCGCATCTGGGAAGAGAACGAGGATGCTCTCTTCCTGCTCAACTCCCGAGAGGTAAAAGAGATCGCTGTTCGGCCGCATGAGGATCGAACCATCGGCATTCGTGGGAAGAATGTCGTTGGCATTCACAATCGCCATGCTGCGTGGAGGAAGCAGCTTGGCAAGGCGTGCGCGGTTTTCATTAAAGAGGGAAGGTGGAAGTGGATCGTGTCGCATTAACCGATTCATGCCGGAGCAGTCCGAGATTGTCTAGCGCGTCGGCGGTGCAGATGGTTTAAATTGTTCCCCAAAAGAATCCGGACCGCTTCATCCGCCGTTTCAGAAGAATTTCTTCATTTTCTTTTGCTACTTTTTTCCCGGAACCCACTTGAGCTTAAGAAAAAATGAACCCAGTATTTGCACAATCCGGCCCCGTAGTCAGACCACGGCTTTCGCCATTGTCGCGGGGAGAACCTCACTGAGCCATCCGTAGCGGCACTTCACCGCCGGGGAATTTCACCTTCATCTCCAGCGTGCCGCCGAGGGCTTTGATGATTGCGGAGAGGGTGTCGAGGTGGAGGTCTTGGCGACGTTCTACTTTCGACACGGCTGCTTGCTGGATGCCTAGGCGCGCTGCGAGTTCGGCCTGTGAAAGCCCCTGCACTTCGCGCAAATCTCGCAGCCCAACGATGCCCACATCGCCGTCATCCACGAGCTGCTCGACACGCCGTAGCAGCATCGCAGTATCCGCATAACGCTCGGGCGGGAGTTCGCCGAAAACCGCATCGTGGCTTGCGGGATGGAGCCCAAAGCCGGAGTTTGGTTGCCAATGGACGGTAAAGCTCCCGCGCCGATGCCCGACATCCATCCACCAATCGCCCGTCGCATCGCCGCCTTTATCGCAAGACACGTTTAGTCCGGAGTGCATTGTCTCCAGTGCTTCCAAGAATTGCCGCACCGCAGCGGGTAGCTCTTTATGAAATAATTCTATGCCCGGAATAATGCCGTGTTGCTAAGATTTCGCGAGTGCTATTCTAAATCGGCGACCGTCCGGCCATCAGTGCCCGGTTTATTGAGTTCATGCCACCGTGATACGCTGGCAAAAGGTTCTCACAAGCTGGGAGATTAC
>JAYSTZ010000939.1:0-2262 GCA_043719365.1 Verrucomicrobiaceae bacterium
GTAAAACGCAGATCGGAAAACCCATCATCATTCGCGGGCCGGGCAGAGACGTCCGGCCCGCGATTTTTTCCGCCGGTCTGCATGCTTTGTCTCAACGAATTCGGCACCATGCGATTTAGATCAACTCCCACCAGAAATGCATGGACACCCGCAACCGCGGCATGGCTGGGAAAAGGGAATGCAATTGCGGAATGCGGATTGCAGCGGAGTGGAAAGTGACCCGAGGCCCCGGTTTTCACACGCGGTTTCCGGGACTGTAGCGGCGGAAATCCACACTTCGGAAAAATATTTCAGTGCGGATGGAATAGGCGGCGGGCGGGCGTGCTCCTGATTGTCGTCCTGCTGTGCTTTACAGGCGGCGTCTGCTGCCGGGTGCGGGAGGACTCAATCAACAATACAGCATACACATCATCATGATCAGTCTCCGAAAATCCGTCGCCGCAATTGCTGCGGTCCTCATCACAGTCGTCCTCGCGGGCACGGCCTCCGCCGCCACTTGGAATATCAACAAGCCCGGTAAATATAAAATGCCCGGAAATCGCACCGCAAATAGCGGCGATGCGATCGTCATTACAGCGTCCAACGTGACGCTCGATCTACAAGGATTCACCGTCAGCGCCACGGCTCGCGGTGCCGGTCGCGGCATCGCTGTCGAAGGTGCGAAAAATGTCACCATCCACAGAGGACACGTCAGCGGGTTCAATGCGAACATCGCCGTGATCGATAGCCAAAACGTGAAAGTGGAAGGCGTCCAAGTCGTCGGCGACAACCTCGCGCCGAACAATGGACCGACCGAAATCGGCATCCTCCTCATCAACAGTCGCGCCTGCGACATCGTCGGGAATTCGTTCTCGTCTGTGAACCTCGGCATATTCATCCGCGGCGGAAACAGCGCCGGAAATCGAATCATGAAGAACATCGTGAATGGCGGCGCAAACCCTGCAAACAACTTGCTCGGCATCTGCTACAACCCCGCACCAACGCCCGCCGGCGGCGTTGCAAATCCTGCCGGCCCGCGCGGCGACAGCATCTACAATAATCACATCGCACGCTTTGGCTTCGCGATCGCGGTGAGCGCGGAATCGGTGAGCAATATGTTCAATGACAACACGCTCGCTTCATTCACTGGCGGCTTCCGCGAACCGCAGTTCTTCGTGGACGGCGGCGGCACCGGAACCAACATCGCTTCCGGCAACACCGTCGTGACCATCCCGAGCACCGCAACTCCGTAACCCTGCTCCGATTTGAATCCGGGGGGCTGCGCCTGCTCTGGCGTCGCGCAGTCCCCCGTCCTATTCCATGACTCGTCACAGAATGCCTTCGAATTGCCCCTAGCGCACGGGCCCGAAACCCGTTACCTGCGCTCCGCCTCTTGAAGCCCGAACACCCACATCCAGTACTGCCTCCGCGTCCGCGCCCCGGCGATGATGCTGCCGTGCAACCGTGGCTGGATTCCGTGCTCCTTCAGCTCTACAAGCCGCTTTACCACTACGCGCTGTGCCTAACGCGACACGAATCCGACGCCGCTGATCTCACGCAACAAACAGCGATCAAGTTCGCGCTGAAATGGCAGGAAATCCGCGAGGACGCCGCGTTCAAATCCTGGCTCTACACCACGCTCTACCGTGAGTTCCTGCTCCTTCGCCGCCGCGAAAAAGACACGGTGGAATTCGATGAATCCATGCTGCCCGAGCAGCCGGCGGAAGTCGCAGCGCAGGAGCAGAGCGCCGATGGCCGCACCGCCGTGGAACTGCTCCACACCATGGACGAGCCGCATCGCTCTGTGCTCTCACTTTTTTATGTCGAAGATCTTTCTTACCGCGAAATTGCCGACATCCTCGGCGTGCCAGCGGGAACCGTGATGTCGCGACTTAGCCGCGCCAAGGACGTCTTGCGCCAACTTCTTTCGCCAACCGTATGACCGAAGAACAACTCCAACTTTTGCGCGCCGCGCGCCCGTCCGGACAAGACGAGCACGATGCCGATGTCGCTGCCGCCCGCGCAGCCGTGGCGCACGATCCGGAGGCACTTGCACGGCTGGAAGGAGAACGCCAAATCGACCTCGCCATGCAGGAATCTCTCCGCGCCACTGAGCCGCCCGCAGGGCTGGAAGCCTCGCTCCTCGCCGCCATGCGCACCGCCCGCGCAGCCGCCGCCCAGCCTGCGCCGCCGCAATTCCAAATCGTGGAACTCCCCGCATCCGAGACTCACACAGCGCGCCTTTCGCGACGCGGATGGCTCGCTGCCTCTGCGGCTGCGGCA
>JAYSTZ010000940.1:0-5168 GCA_043719365.1 Verrucomicrobiaceae bacterium
GAAACAAAACGCGGCCAGCGTAGCTTTTAGAAACGGCAGAAAGAGTCAGCATTGAACAGTCTCTTGTCGCCGCGCACCGCCATGCGAAGCAAGCGCAGAACAATTTCGATGTGAAACGAAGCGTGCGCGCTGACACGGAGATTGATTCCCGCGCCCGATGCAGTCAGCCTGCGCATTCACATGGAAGACATTCGTATCATTATTCACACAGACAAGGGCAGCATCGAAGGAACGCTTTTCGCGAGCAAAGTTCCGATGACAGCGGCCAATTTCCTCAACCTCGCCAAGCGCGGCTACTACAACGGCATCAAGTTTCACCGCGTGATCGCCAACTTCATGATTCAGGGCGGCGACCCGACCGGCACAGGCTCCGGCGGCCCTGGCTACAAGTTCGGCGACGAGTTCGACAAATCGTTACGCCACTCGACGCCCGGCATTTTTTCGATGGCCAATGCGGGGCCTGCCACCAATGGCAGCCAGTTCTTCATCACCCACGGACCCACGCCCCACCTAGACGGAAAGCACACCGTTTTCGGAAACGTCACGACGGGACAGAAAGTCGTGGATACCATCGCGCAGGGCGACAAAATCAAGAGCATCGACGTATTGGATTCCACCGACGATCTGTTCGCCGCGCAAAAGGCGAACCTCGACAAGTGGAATAAAATCCTCGGCTAGGAATACACGGCGATGCGAAAGACAAAGATCGTAGTGACGTTGGGCCCGGCCACCGATTCACCGGAGACACTCCGCGCGTTGATCGACGCAGGCGTGAACATCTTTCGCATCAATATGAGTCACGCGAAGCACGAGACCGTCCGGGCGCTCGTGCCTCGCTTGCGGCAGGTGGCGGAGGAGTCCGGCAGAATTGTCGGCATCCTGCTCGATACGCAGGGACCCGCGATTCGCACGGGTGACTTGAAGGAGAAACTCCAGCTCAAGCGCGGCGATATTTTTGAGTTTACCGTCCGCGGTGCCGAGGCAACGGAAACGATGAGCGTGGGCGTAAATTACGATCATCTCGTGGAGGATCTCCACGTGGGGAATCCCGTCATCGTGGACAACGGGCTCATCCACATGCGCGTGCTTTCGAAGACGGAAAACGCGCTGCGCTGCGAAGTCCGCACACCCGGCGAGATGGGCTCGCGCAGGCACATCAATCTCCCCGGAGTTCATGTAAAATTGCCCGCGCTCACAGAAAAGGATCTCGCCGATGTGGCGCTCGCTGCGGAGATGCGCGTGGACTTTGTCGCGCTGAGTTTTTGCCGGTTCCCGCAGGATGTGGAGCAACTGCGCAGCGTCCTGCGCGGGCACGGGAGCACGGCGAAGATCGTCGCAAAAATCGAGGACCAGCTCGCCGTGGGAAATCTCGAAGGCATCATCGAAGCAGCCGATGCTGTGATGGTCGCGCGAGGTGACCTCGGAATCGAATGCCCGATGGAAGATCTCCCGATCATTCAACGTAGAATCGTGAAACGCTGCGTCGTGCTCGGGAAGCCGGTGATCGTCGCGACGCAAATGCTGGAGAGCATGATTACCAACCCCGTGCCGACGCGCGCAGAAGTCACGGATGTCGCCAACGCCGTTTACGAAGAAGCGGATGCAATCATGCTCAGCGGTGAAACGAGCGTCGGAAGATATCCGGTCGAAGCCGTGGAGGCGCTCGTGAAAATTTCAAAGCGCATCGAACTCAGCGGCGGACTCGGATTCGCAGAAAACGCCGTACTCGACAACGACCGCGAACGCACAGCGCATGCCGCCGTGACGCTCGCCAATAATTTCCCCGACGCTAAACTGGTCGTGTTCACACGCCGCGGAATTCTGGCCGGATACGTGGCCGGCCTGCGGCCGCATCGCGCGCAGATTCACGCGTTCTCGCCCACGTGGGAGCAATGCCGCAAACTTTCCATCCACCGCGGTCTGACCCCGCACCAGCTCGACTTCGCGGAAACTCCGGCGGAAACGGTCGCTGCGGCGGAAAAGAAGTTGATCGACTCGGGGATCGCTAAAGCGGGCGAGCACCTCATCATCGTCGCCGACATGTTCACCGGCGACAGCTTCGACGGCATCCAGCTCCGCCGGGTTGGCGGTTGATTGTTACTTTGGCGGTTTCGCTCCGAAAAGGCGCTGCCCGAGACTACCCAAGGGCGTGTCCTTTGGCTTCGTGAGCGCTTCGGCGGTCGCCTTCGAGTACTTTGTGATGATGCCGAAAACCTTGGTTTCAGCATCCGGGACGGGTTCGAGCGCGAGGACCTCGGCGAGGGTCATTAGCCAGTCGGGCGCTGGTGTGGGGAACTGAGAAATGGAGGAATTTCACCGGCTGGTTCAGCGGGGCGAATTTCTTGATCAGTTCCTGCGTTTGCGTGTCCCAGATATACACGTCTTGGTGCTGACTTGTCGCAAGCAGCTTTCCGTCACGACTAACCGCAGTCGCAAACGAATCAGCATCGGCGCGTCCGCTTGGTCTCCACTGAGGCTATCGAGCCACTGCTCCGCTTCCATCCGACCTGGCACCAAAAGACGTGCGCTCTCTGCGGAAAAGACGACCTGAGTAAACCACGGACCTCCTTGGATGCTCGGGAATCAAAGTTTGCCCGTCTGCCCGTTCCACAAACGGAGCGCCATTCCCCGACCATGCCCCCAGCCCGCGAGGGTGCGGCCATCCGGACTGACGCGGTCTCGTGCATCCGGACACTCCGCTCGTGAACAAACGCCAGTCGCATTTTCCCGGTCGCGGCGTCGTAGAGTGCAGGCCCGTCCTTCGCCCCGACGAGCAGAGTCCTCCCATCGGCGAGGAACTGGAGGTGCTCTATGCGGGTGCCTGCAAAGAAGGGCATGAGTTTCGGCATTGCCAGATCGCCGTTCCAAAGCGCGGAGGCGAGGCGCTGCGTGGCGATGGAATGCGACGGCTCTTTGCGCAAGTCGGACAGGCCGCGAGAAGGTGAATCATCGGTGTCTTTCTCGCTGTCACGGTGCGCGGGTTACGGGAAATTGACCACCACTCAGAACATGCGGCGCTCTACAGACGTAACCGGACCGGGTTGGTCGGCTTCGGCGGACGGGTCGCAGCAATCTGCGCCGCGGCATCGCGCAATTTTCTGAAGATGCACGGCGAGGCGTTCGGCGTGGATGCCGCGCGCAGCGACTTCATCCCGCTACGCGTCCACAACGCGCGCGATCAGAACTTCGTGCATCTGCAACAGACGTTCGATGGCCTGCCGATCATCTCTGCCGAAGTGGTCGTGCAATTTGATGCGCAAGATCGCGTCGCAGCCGTGATGGCCGACCCCGACACCACATTGCCAAAACAGAACGCCGTGAGCGTGGCTGCGGACACTTTGCGCAAAGCGGAGGGCGAACGCCGGGCGATTAAAGCGATGGAACCGGACAGCGTCGCCGCGCTGAGAGTCGTCGCATCGCGTCGTGTCATCTACGTGCCGGGAGTCCTCGGTATCAAAGGCAAACCGTGCTCCGCGTGGGAGGTCACCGTTGAGAGCCTCAGGCCCGAGTTTCCATTCCGTGGGCGCGCGCTCGTGAACGCGCAGACCGGCGAGCTTGCGAATTTCCTGAGCGAAAATTTCGCCGCGCTCAGTCGCAATATCTACGATGCAAACGGCACCACCACTCAATGAGCCGTGGTTCGTGCTGAAGGCGGCGCGCCATGCGCAGTGGCGGAAGTCAACCGCGCCTACGACACCGATTCAACAGGGCGCACCGCCGCCGCTCACTCCTCGCTCGCGGCTTTCTTATAAAGGAAACCGCCGACCGCCATCGTGATGTAGCCCACGCCCGGAAAGGTCTGAAAGAAACCGATAATGTTTCCGAGGAAAAGAAAGAGGCCCGCTATGAAGATGATTGCTCCGAGGATTTTCATAAGGCGAGGCCGATACCAAAGCAGCGCGGCGGAATCAATCGTTCGTTTCGCCAGTGGTTCAAACAGGGTGTGATTAAAGTGGAATTATCCGAAGCCCGGAGCGTCAATATGAGCGTTCTGTTGGATCAGCCTTCGATTCGAGCCCGGGTGCATCGCGTCTCGCCTGCGCATTACCACCGCATGGGCGAGCTGGGCCTCGTGAACGAAAAACACGAACTGCTCGACGGATACATCATCGAAAAAACGTCGAAATCTCCACGCCACGAACGCTCCAAACAGAAACTCGCCATGATGCTCATGCGCGCCGTCGCGGAAGCTCTCACGGTCCGCACCTAAGGCCCGCTCTCGATCGGCGATTCCGAACCGGAGCCCGACATCTCGGTGGTGAAGGGAACGCCAGACGATTGGATCGATGCGCATCCGTCCACCGCTGAACTCGTGGTCGAAGTCACTATCTCCTCACTCGAAACCGACTTGGAAAAAGCAAACATCTACGCCTCCGCCGGAGTTCCCGAGTATTGGATCGTGCGCCCCGAAAACGAGGAGATCGATGTATTCCGCAATCCCGCCGATGGCCGCTATGCAAGCAAGGAAACCGTCCGCGCAAACGACACGCTGCGGTGCAGAGTCATTGATGGATTCACGCTGATTCCCGCGGAGTTGTTTGCGGTGAAGAAGTAGAGTCCCTCACCCAATCGAGATACGGCGGCCAGCCGCCATCCACGGGCAGCCGCAAAATCTCCGGCACTTCTACGGATGCAATTCGCGCAACCGCGCCTGCGCCGCTTCGGCGGAATCCGCAGTCGTTTTGAAAATGACCATCACTTCCGTGCTCGTCTCCACCGCGCCCTGCCAGCGGTAAATCGACTCCACACCCGGCATGATGTTCCCGCAGGCCACGAGCCGTTTTTCGACGAGTGTGCGGACTGCCTTTCGCGCGACGGCGATGTCGGGGAAAGTGCTGAGGATGATGATCACGTCGGTCATTTTACGACTGCACTCGCCCGTTCGAGTTCCCGTTCCGCTTCATAGCTGAACCTCACCGCTTCATTGTTGATCGAGCGTTCATTCGAAAGAACCATCTGCCGGTAGCGCTCGTAATCGGACGGCGAATGGTTCGCGAGGCGAAGAATCGTATTGGGCGAGATTAAACCAAACTGACCGCGACCGTAGTTGGTAAAAACGCGAACCATACCTCGCCCACTTTTCGAAATACTCCACCACACATGTTGATGATTCGGATTTCGCAATTCGAACCAATCGGCAAATTCGCCACGCTCTAGTGTAGTCCGTC
>JAYSTZ010000095.1:0-2007 GCA_043719365.1 Verrucomicrobiaceae bacterium
CGCGGCGAAATCCTCGTGCGCGTGGAAAACTCCCGCTGGGTGGATGGCCACGCCGAGCTTCAATTCAGCATCAACGACACCGGCATCGGCATCCCGCACGATCGCATCGACGGGATTTTTCAGGCGTTCAACCAAGCCGACTACTCGACCACGCGGCGCTTCGGCGGCACGGGGCTCGGGCTCGCCATCACCCAGCAGATCGTACAGCTCATGGGCGGCGAGATCAAGGTGGAGAGCGAGATGGGCCGCGGCAGCGTGTTCAAATTCACCGGAAAATTCAGCTACCGCCCGATGGAAGACTGCGCGGAAGACCGCACCCTCGCGGACTTCAAGGGCCTGCGCGTACTGGTCCTCGATGCGCATCCGAACAGCCTCCGCATCACCGCCGAGCTGCTCACCAACTGGCACATGCACGCCCACGCCGTGCGCGACGTGACCAGCGCACTCACGAAGCTGCGCGATGCCAAGTCCGAAGGACGCCCCTACGATCTTTTCGTCGCCGACGCCGTGCGCCCGGAGAGCCCCGGAGTGAAGCTCGCCTCGGCCATTGATACCTATTCGGAACTCGCCTCCACGCGCGTCATCCTCCTCGTCTCCGCGACACGCCTCGCCGAGATGGATCGCTGCAACCACGCCGCCATCCGCGCCACCCTCATCAAGCCCGTCACCGCCCGCTCCCTGCGCATGGCCGTGGCCAAGGCTCTCGACGGTCCGAAGAAGGAAGGCGCGATGACCGTGCCGAAAAACGGCAACGTCCCCGCGCAACGTTCGCTCCAAGTGCTCATCGCCGAGGACAACGCCGTCAACCAGCGCCTCGCCCGCCTGAACCTCGAAGGCTGGGGCCACAAGGTCACCATCGCGAATGACGGATCGGAGGCCGTGGATGCATTCAAGGAAAAGGACTTCGACCTCATCCTCATGGATCTCCAGATGCCGAAGCTCAGCGGCTTCGAGGCATCCTCCGCGATCCGCAAGCTGGAGAAAATGCGCGGCATCACCCGCACGCCCATCCTCGCGCTCAGCGCGAATGTGCTCAAAGGCGTCCGCGACGAATGCGTGAAAAACGGCATGGACGGCTACGTCTCCAAGCCCGTACGCCAGCCCGAGCTCCTCGGCGCGATGTCCCAGCTCATCCAGCACCTCTTCGTGAATCGCGCCGCGGGCGAGGAATTCCTGGCCGCACAGGTTTCCAAGAACGCATCCGGCAGCCCGACCTCCGCAGTCTTTGCCGCGCCGCCCGCCAAGATCGATTCAGGACAGGCGGAAAATCTCGCCTCCCGACTCCAGCACCGCACCATCACACCCGGGCAGCCCGCTCCCATCGCCGCACCGGAGCGTGCTCCGGCAGCGTCCGTCGCGCCCGTTCCCTCGCTGGCGACGGCCGCACCGCCCGCACCCGCCACCGTGCAGACCCCTGCCCCGGAGAGTCCGATGCCATTCGACCAGGCACTCCTCATGGAAAATCTCGGCGGCGACATGGCGATGCTCGGCGAAGTCATCATCCTGTGCCGCGAAAACGACGCACCGCGACTCCTCGATGAACTCGCCTCCGGCATCCAGGAAGGAAATGCCGAGGTCATCGCAAAGACCGCTCACGCACTCAAAGGAATGGTCGGCGCATTCAATGCGACCGACGCGTGGAGCGCCGCGAAGCACCTCGAGACGGCCGCGAAGGCAGGCAACCTGGAATCCATCAAGCAAGATGCCGACGAGTGCGTCCGGACCATGCGCGCACTGATCGTCAGCCTCGAAAAATTCGCGGGCACCGATCACCGCGACCTGAACTGGATCTGATCCGGACGCCATTCGTACAGCGAGAGGGCAGTGTCGCAATTTCCCATCCTAATCTTAATCCTAATCCTAATCTTACTCTGGCGGCGGAGGATTAAGAATAAGATTGCGATGAAGCCTAGGCCGTGTTCACGAATTAAGAGGTGTACGAAGATGGGTGGATCTGATTGAAGCTTGGGATGCTCAAACATTCCGTGCGCAAAAACATCAGCGATC
>JAYSTZ010000941.1:0-5161 GCA_043719365.1 Verrucomicrobiaceae bacterium
ATCGTTCCTCATCGACTGCTTTGCCAGCGAGTGTGGGCTCCCCGTTCTGGAGCTTGGTGAGTTTCGCAGCAAGTGGGTCGGCGATACTGAGCGCCAGCAGGCGCGTATCCTCATGACCATTCGCGCGCTAGGCCCGGTGATTGTCGTCGTGGATGAAGCTGATGCGGTATTCGGGAATCGCAGCGGCGATGGCGACGGCGGCGTGAGCACCCGCGTCTTTGCTGCATTCGCAGCGCATCTCGGCGATTCGTCGCTGCGCGGTCGCGAAGTGTGGGTCGCTATGACTTCCCGCCCGGACCTCCTTGCGATCGACATGAAACGACAAGGCCGTTTCGGCTTGGCTCTACCGCTTTTTCCAGCGCAAGGGCCGGACGATGTCGTGACGCTATTCAAGACCATCGCCGGAGTAAAAAAGATCGCGCTCACCGACGAAGTGGTCGCATTCGCCCGCGAGAAACTCGGGACGCGTGCCCTCACCGGCAGCGATGTGGAGGCGGTCATCACTCGCGCAAAAGAAAGCGCGGTCCTTGCCGGACGGGACAACGAATTAAAGCTCGAGGATTTCACCGGAGCCGTGGATTCGTTTATCGATCCGCTCGACCCGCAGCTCCTCCGCTTGCAGGAATACGCGGCGATTCTGTCCTGTTCTGATTCACGGTTTCTTCCAGAGAAATACCGGGCGCTTGATCGGGCGGAACTGGCTTCCGAATTTGAGCGGCTGAAGCGGACACGCTGAGGCAACGTCACAGGTGAGCGGAGGACTGATGAATGACGAAACGCACGGCGTGGGTCACGCCGTTTACTGATTACTGAATACCGAGTATGGCTTGCTCTTCGGCGCCGCAGTTCCTCTTTCATAACCCTGTCATTTCGGGTGGCGATTTCGTTCAAGACAACTGAGACCGGTCTGTATATAAGTTTCTGCCGTGACTCATTCAACGCTCCGTTTCACCAGCCTCCTTTTAGCATCTTCGGGAAGTATCGCGTCTGCCGCGCCGCTGCCTTCCGAGCCGATCCGCGATGCGGAGCAGCGACAGGAGCAAATCAGCACGCAGGCAAAATCGCTCGTTACGGCGCTGGATGCGATGCTTGGGGAATACGAGCGAAATCATCTCGGTGGTGAAGACGCAGCGCTGGTGGAAACGCTGCGCGGGCAACTCGACCGGCTGAGCGTCGCGGAGATGCGGACGGTGGTCGATTTACTCCAAAAGGCACGCGTGGTGCAGAATCGCGGAGCCGCTTCGCAAACGGTCGCCGATGCGTCGTCGGTGCAAAAGCGAATCGCAGTGGAGATGGAGCGCATTCTGGCTGCGCACACGAAACAGGGCGAGGCGGCGGAGCTGGCAAAGCGGTTTAATGAACTCGCGGATCGGCAGGCGCGCAATCTTCGCGACGGCATCCAGTTGGTTAGGATGACGCGTGGAGCGCTTCCAAATGCGGACGCGGTGAAAGTCGCGCAGATGGAAGTGCAGCGAGGCGAGCAGGCCGCGATCGCCCAGGAGGTGCAACTGGCGGTGGAGCGATTGAAGAAGCTCGGCGGAGAACAGCACACGACACAAGTGCAGAAGATGGGGGCGGACACGCAGGGTGCGGCGGAATCCTTGAAGCTCGGGCAGGTCCCTCAGGCCTTGGAGAAGGAAATTTCCGCCCGTGATGAACTCCGCCGAATCGCCCGTGCCGTGGCACCGCGCGAGATTGGTGCGGAGGCGCTGCGCAAGGCGGAGTCGGAACTCGGAAAGCTGATCGACGAACAAAAAGCCGTGAAGGATTCGACCGCACGTCATTCTGTGGAGCAGCCGTCCGAGAAAGTGAAACAGGACCCTGAACTGGTCGCGAAGTTTAATCAGCAACAGGCGCAAAACAGCGCGGTGCTTGGAAGGCTCGAAGACGAGCAGCGCGACCTCGCGATGAAGAATGATTTCCTCGCGCAGGAACTCGCCGACATGCCGAAGGTCAATGATGCGCTGAAGTCTGCGAACAAAACGATGCAGGAGTCGCGGACCGCATTGACCGCGATGAACGCGCCGGAGGCAGCAGCAAAGCAGGCGGCAACCATCGAGAAGATGTCCGCGGCCCGCGAAGAGATTCGCGCCCGAGCCGAAGAGGCCGAGATGCTTGCGGCTCGCGGCGGCGACAAGGCTAAGAATCTTGAGATGCTGAAAAGTTCCGTCGAGAACCTCGCCCGCGAGGAAAGCGCCATCGCAAAGAACGAGACGCCAAACCGACAGCAGCAAGCCGACGCGGCACGCCGTGCGGAACGAATGGCCGAGCGTGCGGCAGAGCTCGCGCCGGCAGCCATGGAGGCGTTAAAAGCCGCAGCCTCTGATGCACAGAAGAGCGAGCAGGCGATGGCAGCGGCGGACAACGCGAAGGGCAGGGAGGATGCGGCGCAGGCCGCGCAACAGCTCGCAAGAGCTGCGCAGGAAATCGCGAAGGAAATGGCGAAAACAGAAGCCGCAAAGCAGCAGGCGGAAGGTGCGCTGGCGGCCCTCGCGCAACTCGCCAAGCTCATCGAGCAGGAGCAGGCGATCGATTTGGACGCTGCAAAAGCAAAGGCTCTCGGCACGCAGCGGGCCAAGGAAGAGTTGGCCCGGCTTGCCAAGGCGCAAACCGGAATCCAGGAAATGACCGAGGAATACAAAGGCTCGCTTGGTGCATTGGAACTGGCCGCCATGCAGGCGCTGGGCGATGCGATGAGCGACATGGGCGCGGCTCGCGCTGAACTCGATGCGGGAAATGCCGCCCCGGCCCGGGAGGCCGCACAGCGCGCCATCGAGAAAATGATGGCGGCGAAAAGTTCGATGGGTCAGCAACTCGCCGAGGCGATGAAGCAAATGGGAAACGAGATGCCGATGACGCCGGAAGAGATGGCGAAGTTGGCGAATCAAATCCAGCAGGCACTTCAGGATGTGAATGCCGCGCAGAAGTCCCTCGCAAATGCCGCTGCCGCAAAAGGAGCAACTGCCGAACAGGCGATGAAGCAGGCTTCCGAGCAACTTGCGAAGGCCGCGCAGCAAGCAGCCCAGGCGGCTGCACAAAGCGCGATGATGCCGGAGCAACTTCAGCAGGCCGCACAACAGGCGGCCGACGGTGCCGCCCAGGCGGCGGCAGGCCAGAATTCCCCGGCTCAACAGTCCGCACAGCAAGCCGCACAGCAGCTCGCGCAAGCCGCCGCCGCGATGGCTGCGCAGCAAGCCGGGATCGGCCAGCAACAAGCGGGAGCAGCAAAACAGCCGGGCGAGGGACAGGAACCCGGCCCCGGCATGAAAGGAAAAGGCCAGAAGCCCGGACGCGGCGACGGAACAGGCAAGAAAGAGACTGCGACAAATCAGCCGCCAGCTGAAGGGGCTGAAGATTACAAGGCAGGAAGCGAGCCGCAGGCTGTCGAGCGTCAGGCCCGGCAGGCCGCGCTAAAGAAAGCGACCTTCATCGGACTGCCGGCCCGCGAACGCGATGCGATCCAGCAGGGCATTGGCGAAAAGTATCCTGCGGAATATGGTGCAATGGTCGAACAATACCTGTTGAATCTCGCCAACGAAGCTGCGAAAAAGTAGCGCCGTAAAAAAACTTTCAGATTCTCCTAAAGAAAAACCAGACCTCCGGGTCATCAACTCAGACATCCAATATGTTCAAATCCAAAGCCACGAAAAAATCCGAATGGGTCCAGAGCGCTCTTGAGCGTTTCGAGCGTCCGCTTTTGCAATATGCGTTGAGCATCCTGCAAGACCTCGATCGGGCAAAAGACACCGTGCAGGAGACTTTCATGCGCCTTCACACTCAGGAGCAGGCAAACATTGAGGGCCATCTCTCGCAGTGGCTCTTCACCGTCTGCCGCAACTGTGCGCTGAAGTCGCTCAAGAAAGAAGACCGCTACATTTACGTTGAGCACGAGGAATTTGAACATCGCCGCGTGGACAGCGTGACTCCTCTCCAGGAAATGGCGCGTCGCGAGCAGGTCACCCGGCTCATGGAGCACGTGAAAACATTACCCCGCAACCAGCAGGATGTCGTGCGTCTCCGTTTCCATGGCAACCACAGTTATCAGGAAATCAGCACCATCACCGGCCTCAGTGTAGGAAATGTGGGATTCATTTTGAACGCAGCAATGCGGAACCTTCGCACCAAGATCGAGCGCGACGAAAAAGACGAGAAGATCATTTATTTGGCAAAACAAGCGGCCTCCTAGGACCAAAACAATGAGAGGAAAAGTATCAGATCAGGATTTAACGGATTACGCACTCAACGAGTTGCCGCCCAACGAGCGGCTCTATGTTGAGAGCATGCTCGGGATTTCTGAAGAATGTCGCAACGACGTTTACAGAATGCTCGATCTGTCCGAGATGCTCAAGGAAGGCCTCGAGCTGGAAGAAGATCCGAGTTTTACTCTCGATGCCGAACAGCGGGACCGCGTCCTTGCAGTTCCTGCGTGGACATGGTCTGGATTTGCGCGCCGCGCTGCTGCTGTCGCCTTGCTTGCTGCCGGTGTGAATTTCGCGGTCACGCGTCCTGCATTCTGGCAAGAGGGTGGGACGGTGGATAAGCTCGCAACTGCCAGTCAGGCTGTTCAAACTTTGGTCGGTGATGTTCAGGAAAAAGACCTCGTGAAGATTGCCCAAGAATTTTCCGCCCGGATTCAGGCGGCTTCATTGAACGCGACCAGCAGCAATGCGGAGTTTCAGTTCGTGTCCGCTCCCGCCGTATGCACTCCGCCAGTTTGGGTGGATGTTCCGGCGATTTCGGAAATCGGAGAGATGTAGAGGGGGCTTGGAATGACGGATGACGAAACGCAAGCGGGTCAACGTGCTCCGTCGTGATTCGTCAGTTTGAACACCCCGCCCGAGCCACAATTTGGTACCTGCGGACAGAGCTTTTCAAACTGAGGCACTCGCGTTAGGAAACGCTTCAACATGCTCCAACGTCAGAAACCCAATCCCGAAAATTGTCCCGTCTGCGGAGCGGATGTCCCGCGAAATGCGAAGGCATGCATCGATTGCGGGGCCTGCCATGAGAGCGGGTGGAACGAGATTAGTTATGACGGGCTGGATTTGCCCGACTACGCATACGAGGACGACGACCAGAAAGTGGCGCGACCGAAGTTCCGGCAAAAGCGGACGGCGGAGCGAAAGGGGATGCATCCCGGTTGGCGGATGGTGGCTTTCCT
>JAYSTZ010000942.1:0-5159 GCA_043719365.1 Verrucomicrobiaceae bacterium
CTTTGGTTTCGAGTCATCGAAAGAGAATAGTCTTCTGACCGTTCCGGGACCTCACGTTTGAAAGATCACGAGGAGAGGTAACAATGCCTCGCCGACCTGCACCGTTCCGTTGACGCGACCAGTAAAGATAGTGCGTTGCGGATGTACGCGGTCCCCTTCGGATTCACTGGCTCGCCTGTATGCGTATCCAAATCAATTGCCGATGTTTGCATTTGCAGACACGCCTCCCGCATGCTACGCCAAACACCATCAATTTTATGGGACAAAGCCCCCGTCGATTTAATACCGCCACCACCGCACTCCTCCTCGCGGTTGCTTATTTCGTCACCGGACGCCTCGGTTTGATGCTTCCCGCATTTGGCTCGTCGATTACACTGCTCTGGCTTCCGACGGGAATCGCGGTCGCTGTGCTGTTCCGGTATGGCTTTGCTTGCTGGCCGGGCATCACGCTTGGAACGATTGCGACCAATTTCGCAGTGGGAATTCCGTGGACGGTTGTGCTTGGCATCTCGCTGGGAAGCACCCTCGGGCCTATGGCTTCGGTCTGGTTGCTGCGTCGCTTTCATTTCCATCCTACATTTTCGCGTGCTCGGGAGATTCTTTTACTCGCTGCATGCGGGCTTGCGGGAATGTTGACCAGCTCCAGCCTCGGCGTCACGAGCCTTCGATTGGGGGCTGTGATTCCGCCCGACGCGGCCCTGCAGGCGTGGCTTACCTGGCTGGGGGGCGATACGCTCGGAGTGATCCTTGCAGCGCCGCTGGTGCTCACTTTTAACACGGGAGAACTCCGCGCAATCCTTCGTCGCAAACCAGAGTTTATGATGTGGCTGGCCGCAACGAGCCTGACGACCTGGGGCGTCTTCGTGGCAAACGATGGAGAGCCGGGGCAGGCTCTCGCATTGGCATTCCTGCCGCTTCCATTTGTCGCTTGGGCAGCGTTGCGATTTGGTACGGTTGGGACTTCTTTTGCGCTGATCCTCATCTCCGTTGGTGCAGCCTACGGAACGGCATACCAGCACGGGCCATTTTACAAAAACGACCCGGTCCGCGAAGTCTCGGTGCTATGGATTTATATGTCCGCAGGGGCCGTGCTGGCGTGGCTCATATCCGCTATCCAAACAGCGCGCGTCCACGCGACCGACATCCAGCAGCTTTTTGAGCAGGCACTCACTGACGTCTCCCTCGGCGTCCTACTTGCCGGACTCGACCGAAAAATTACCTACGCCAACAAAGGCTTCGAGCGACTCACTGGCTACCGCGAATCCGAACTCCTCGGAAAAAGCTGCGCTATTCTCCAAGGGACGGAAACTGACCGCAAAGTCGCCCAGCGACTCAAGGACGCGGTAACGAACATCGATTTTTTTGACGGCGAGCTCCTGAATTATCGGAAGAATGGAACTCCATTCTGGAATGCGCTCATCGTATCCCCCGTCAAAGACGAGACGGGCAAAGTGACCGGCTTCATCGGAATCCAGCGGGACATCTCCAAGCGAAAAGCGACCGAAATGGCTCTCCAGGAAAGCGAGGATCGTTTCCGCAGGCTGGTCGAAAACGCACCGGAAGCCATCACCATTCTGGACATTCAAAGCGGCAGAATGGTCCTGACTAACTCAGCTGCCGAGCGTATGTTTAAGCTCTCCGCCGCAGAACTCCTAAAGGTCGGGCCTCTCGATATGAGTCCCGAACTACAGCCCGATGG
Source organism: Verrucomicrobiaceae bacterium (assembly GCA_043719365.1). Classification (GTDB taxonomy): domain Bacteria; phylum Verrucomicrobiota; class Verrucomicrobiia; order Chthoniobacterales; family Chthoniobacteraceae; genus SXWH01. The sequence goes on from JAYSTZ010000942.1 coordinate 1,700, forward strand.
CGAGAGTTCCCGAAAGAAGGGCGCGGAATACATCGCACGGGCCCTCAGCGGCGAGTCACCGGTTTTTGAGTGGACGCACAGGGACTCGGAATTGAACCACATTTCCTGCGAAGTCCGGCTGCTTCAGATCGAAGTCAACGGACGCCCCACTGTTCGCGGGAGTATCACCGATATTTCCGAGCGCAAGAAAGCTGAACTCGCAATCCACGAGAGCGAAATACGTTACCGTCAGCTTTTCGACGCAAACCCTCATCCCATGTGGGTCTATGATCTGGAGACACTCCGCTTCCTCGCAGTAAATTCCGCCGCGATTAAGCACTACGGCTATACCCGTGAGGAGTTTTTAGCGATGACCATCAAGGGTATCCGCCCGCCGGAGGATGTGCCCGCATTGCTTGCGAACATTGCTCAGTCCACCGATGGAATCGCAAAATCGGGAACATGGCGCCACCGTTTGCGAAACGGTTCGATGATCGATGCCGAGATCAGCTCGCACACCCTCGACTTCGACGGACGGCGGGCGAGAGTGGTTCTCGCGAATGATGTTACTGCGCGATTGCGATCCGAATCCCGGAACAGCCGCGAAAGAGAAGTGCTCGAGCTTCTCACCTCCGAAGCCCCGCTACCCAAAGTGCTCGAACGCCTCGCCATTTCGCACGAGGCCTCGTTTCCCGGAATGCTCTGCTCTGTCTTGATCATGGACCCCGATGGCCGCCGCCTTCGGACAGGAGCAGCCCCAAGCCTGCCCGAGCCTTTCTCCGACGCTGTGGACGGGGTCGAAATCGGGCTCAATGTAGGCTCGTGCGGCACCGCTGCATTCACCCGGCAAACGGTCATCGTCACAAATATCGCCACCGACCCGCGCTGGCAGAACTATCGCGACCTGGCGCTCTCCAACGGGCTGCAAGCATGCTGGTCCGTGCCTCTCATCTCTTCCCGAAACAAGGTGCTCGGGACACTCGCCCTTTACTATCGCACTCCCGCGAGCCCAAAGCCGGAGGAAATCACCGCCATCGAACGCGGTGCCCACTTCGCCAGCCTCGCCATCGAGCGCCATGAGCTTCGGAGATCGCTCCAGGAGAGCCAGCGGCGGCTGGAGACCCTCGTCGCCAACCTGCCCGGCATGGCGTACCGCTGTGTGAACGATGTGAATTGGACGATGACCTACGTCAGCGAGGGATGCGAGGCAGTGACTGGCTACAAGCGCGAAGATCTGGAAAACAACGCGCGGATTGCATACGCCGACCTCGTCCACATCGACGATCGGGAATGGCTCTGGGCCAAGTGCCAGAAATCCCTCGACGCCCGCACCCCATGCTCCAACGAATATCGCATCGTGGATGCCGACGGCAACGAGCGCTGGGTCGCCGAGCGCGCTTCCGGGGCCTACGGACCGGACGGAACGCTTCTCTTTATCGACGGCTTCATCCAGGACATCACCGCCGCCCGGCAGGCGAAAATCGAGCACGAACTTCTCGATCGCAAAATGCAGGAGACGCAAAAGCTCGAGAGTCTCGGCGTCCTTGCCGGCGGAATCGCGCACGATTTCAACAACCTCCTCACCAGCATCCTCGGCAACGCCAGCATCGCCAGCCTCGACGTTCCGCCGGGCTCCGAGGCATCACTTTGCCTGGAGCAAATCAACGAGGCATCCCTCCGCGCAGCCGATCTCTGCAAGCAAATGCTCGCCTACTCCGGGCGTGGTCGCTTCGTCGTCCAAAAACTCGACCTCGGGGAACTCGTCGAACAAACCGCGCAAATGCTGCAAATCTCCATCAGCAAAAAGTGCGTCCTCCGATTCCGCCTGGAAAAAGGAATACCACCCGTCCAGGTCGATGCCACCCAGATCCGCCAAGTGATCATGAACCTTGTCATCAACGCCTCCGAAGCCATTGGCGATAAGAGCGGCGTCATCACCCTCTCCACCGGCATGACATGGATCGACCGCAACTATCTCCAGGGCACCCTCATGGACCCCGACCTCCCCGACGGCGACTACGTCTTCCTCGAAGTCTCCGACAGCGGCTGCGGCATGAGCCCCGAGACCAAGGCCAAAATCTTCGACCCGTTCTTTACCACCAAATTCACCGGCCGCGGCCTCGGCCTCGCCGCCGTTCTCGGCATCGTCCGCGGACACAAAGGCGCACTTAAAGTCTATACCGAGCCCAGACGCGGAACCACCTTCAAGCTCCTCTTCCCCGCCTCCATCGGCAGCACCGACGCGGCCGTTGCCGCAGCATCTGCGGGCACCGCATGGCACGCCGCAGGCACCGTCCTCGTCGTCGATGACGAAGAAACCATCCGCAGCACTGCGTCGCGAATGATGCGCATGATCGGCCTCACCCCCGTCCCCGCCACCGACGGAAGAGAAGCCGTCGAGCTCTTCCGCGCCGAGCCGGCGCGCTTCGACCTCGTCCTCCTCGACCTCACCATGCCCCATCTGGACGGCGCGCAAACTTTCACCGAGCTCCGCCGCATCCGCCCCGATGTCACCGTCGTCCTCATGAGCGGCTTCAACGCCCATGAAGCCCTCATTCCCTTCAATGGCAAAGGCCTCGCCGGATTCCTCCAAAAACCCTTCACATTCAGCTCCCTCAAAACCGTGCTCCAGAGCGTTCTGCAAGACACCACACCCCCGTAGGCCCGGGCAGAATAATCTCTATTGCTTCCCGAAAAAAAAGCGTAGAACAGCGTCAACCGAAGATCACACTATGAACATACTCGCCAAAACAATCCTCACCCTCATCGCCATCGGCTTCAGCGCAAGCGCCTCACTCGCCGGCAGCGGCCCCACACCGCTCGCACTCGATGCCGTCCTCAAGCTCCCAAACACCAAAGCCGTCCTCTACCGCCCCACACGCATCGGCGGCACCACCACCCTCAACTTTTCCCACATCCGCCTCGGCGACGGCAGCGTCAAACCCGGCGCAAAAAACGCCGTCATGCTCGTCGTCTATGCCGCAAAACCGGACGGCATGGGCAACCATCAAGTCCTCTTCCACGACTTCCGCGAGCTCACCGGCACCGGTTCCCCAGTCCTCAACTTCGCACCCTTCACACCGCGCGATCAAAACGTCAGCCTCGATCAAAGTGATGGCCGCGTCGGCATCATCGCCGTCCTCATCGGCCTCAACCAAGCCCGCACCGGCGGATACGTCCCCGCACCACTCCCGCCGCTCGACAGCATCTCCGCCGAAATCACTCCCGCCGACTCCGCACTCATCGGGCTCCTCCTCCCCGCCGTCCAAAAAGTCCGCTCCGCCGCCGCACGCCTCTAAAGCGCCCGCCGTCAGCCCAAAATCTGAACAACAAAACAACAAGACAGGCTCACAAACGCCTGTCTTGGTTTTTGCCGTTACCCAAGAAACGACGATGGATGGCCCGCGAAAGGCGCGAAAAGGCGCGAAATCATACTCTTACGAAAAAGCACCGCCTCACCCGGAGGGTGAACGCTCATTTC
>JAYSTZ010000943.1:0-2257 GCA_043719365.1 Verrucomicrobiaceae bacterium
TAGCTCGACTTTCCAAAGTCGAGTTTTGACGTTTTTCACAAGAAGAACGTTCTCTTCTTCCGGTGCCCTCGACTCGATATTGGAATGGCGAGCTACGTATTTGTCGCGCGAACTTTTCTCCCGGACAGATGTCAGGGCGTGGATGGAACTGGCACCGCGAGCTCCACGGAGCCTGGTTGAATAGGCGTTCCTTTTGGCGGTGCGCCGAGGAAGAACCCAAACGCAGCGCCCTGACTCGGGAGGACGATGCCGCTGAATTTGTGGGTGGCACCATCGGACAGGAATTTGCCAGTCAGCAACCACTTGCGAGGGACGATTTTTATTTGGGCTCCGTTCGCGTTGGGCGGGTCGGCTGTGACTTTGTTTCCCGATACTACCGTGGCGGGAATTGCAAGAGGCCCGGACAAGTTGCCGCCTGCAAGGTCCAGGCGATAGGCGCCCGCAGTGAGAAGATCCGCAGGCGGAACAGGTGACGAACTGTTCGTCGCCAGGGTCATGTCAAATCCCGACGGATAAATCTTGTCCGGATTGACCGGCAAAACTGCGGCGTCTTTCTTCCAGCGCAAGTCGCCGTTAGCCGTAGTCGCAGCCGGGAAAATCAGCGTGCCGTGGAGCATGCCGCGGCGGCTGTTGAGTGGTGCGTAGGCGGCGATTTGCTCATCGCTCCCGCTGCCGGGAATCAAGACCGAAGCGAACGCAAACGGTGAGTTGTCTGCCAGTCGTCCGGCGACGCGCGCGGTTCCGGTTTTGCCCAGTTTCGCCAATGCGAAACCGTGGCCCGTGGGCCCGGTGGCAGGATCTCCGGGTGCGACCGGGGAGAACGCGAGCGGGTATCCTCCGGGGCGGGAAAAACTTACCTTCGGACTGAATCGCGAACGAATCCCGAAGAACGAAGCAATCACCCCGGCATCATCCCGGACGCTGCCTGTGAGTGAACCGGCATTTGAAACATCAATGCTCAGGTCGAAAAATCGATTCGGGTTTTTGGCGAACTGGACGCGTCCGGCGATTCCGCCGCTGCCGAATTTCCCTTTCACGGTGTAAGGCTTGCCGCCGATTTGGACTTTGGCGGTATAGACTCCAAAAGGTGTGACGGTGATGCTTGCGACGCCCGCGTTTGATACGAGGACTGGTGCGGGATTGATGAGACCGACGAACGCTCCTTTGAGAGTGGCGGGCACATTGTAATCGTCCTCGATAACGGAAATAGTGGTCAACGCTGGGTCGCCGAACACGACGTCCACCGAGCCTTGCCCGAGTTTGCAGTCGAAGCTGCGTCCTGATTCTTCGAGGCGGTTATCGATCAGCGAGACCGCAACGGTTTGAAGAGTCTGGCCCGGCCCGAAACTAACCGTCTTTGCGATTGGCTTGAAATGACGGTTGGGCACTGCGGAACCCGCGACGGTATCCACGCGGACAGAAATCGGGGAATTCACGTCGCCGCTTCGTTCCAATTGGACGACCGCATTTCCCCCTTCGCGCCCATCAAATGTCGTGCTCGTGAACCGAACGGAAGGAGCATCGCCGGTGTCGTTATTGACGATGGTCACCTCAATCTCGCTGAGCGCCCCCAGCTCGGTCCCCGCGCCAGGCCGGCTGAGGGTGACGGTAAATGTCTTGTCTGTTCCGACAGTGGTGTTCGGGATAATGGGAATCGAGATGGTCTTGAAAATATCGTCGCCCGCGAAATTAAGCGTCCCCGATTTTGCGCTGTAGTGACCACCGGCATACGCAGTTCCATCCGTCGTGCTGTAGTGGACTGAAGCAGCCCCGGAAAGACTGGCAGAGCGAACCACCGTAATCGCAATGCTTCCGGAGTCCTCGCCCACCGTGTTGGTCGCGCTGTCGAACTCCACAACGGCTGGCACGGAAATCGTGAGCTTTGAGCCCGGCTCGAAAGCAATCCCACCCGTGACAGGAATCCCCGCAGCGGTAACCACGACATTCATTATCCGAAAACGGACGACTCCACCCGCAGTCACGTCCCCCTTGATGTCCAAAGCAATTCGAGCTGTAGCAATGTCGCCAAGCGGGACGGTATTGTCGAACGACTGATCGATAAATGTGAACGGAAGGGTGCCGGCAGGGTTTTCGTAAAACCCGCTGAGCAGAGCCCCCGAGCCAACCTGCAATTGCTCAAGCAATGTCCGCAGCGAAGTCCCCGCAGGCACCAACGCCGCAAGCAAACCGGTGCCGCGGATCTTCGCATCGAGCGTGTAATAGTATCGCGGAGCGGCATCAAGCGTCGCCGGCGCGC
>JAYSTZ010000944.1:0-13269 GCA_043719365.1 Verrucomicrobiaceae bacterium
GTTTGGAGTTCCGCCTTTAGGCGGCTGCACCCGCGTGAAACGCGGACGGGGGGCCGCCTAAAGGCGGAACTCCAAACGCGACTCTTGACACTGCACGCAGCCACTCACTATGTGTCCCGTCGCCCAATGAACACCGCAGTGAAGACAATTTTGGCAGTCATGGAAGACGTGCGCGTCGGGGATGCGGCCATTGTCCCAATGGCATGAAACCGCCGCACCCGATTCCCAAAGAACATGTGCCGCTCGACCCAAAGAGTGACACGGGATTGTGGCGTTTGCTGGAGGAAATGAGGAAGCGTGACTGGCAAGGGGAATCGTTGCACACAGACGAAGAGGCGGAATGGTTCAAGAATCGTTTATGTAGGGGTTACTACGAGCAGTCTGATGGTTGGCGTGAAGCATTTGGCGAGAGCGATTTAGAGGATATGGCGCAGCACGCATACAAATTCCTGACGATGGAAAGGGAGGAGAATGTAGCTCGGTATCAAACCGCGCTTAATTGTGCAAAGTTACAGGCGACCTCGCTGGCAATGATTGATCACGCAGTTGGAAACTACCTCCGAAAGGCTGTTGTGCATGAAACTACACGTCTCATTGTGCGCAGAAATAAGGAGATGCGGAAAACAGTCTCCGTAGATGAAACAATATCAGGAGAGGAAGGAGACGAAACGCCGATGGTAATACTAATATCAGAGGCGGAACCTTCTGAGGAAAGTGCGGAAGACATTGATCGCATTGCCGAGCTTTGTTTGGCGGATGTGGAAAGCAGCGACCTTCACTTGCGTCGAAACGCCGTTTTACGATTGCCTGTGATGCAAGAATTTTGGGTTTGGGAAGGGTTTAGCGTTACGGACGCGAATTCCAGATGCGTGGTCGTAATCAATGCGAAGGAATACTACGCACGGAGGCTTTTGGATAAAAACGCAACCACTCAGATTTGTGCGATTCTAAACGAGTTATTCGTAAAGTATTGCAAAAAAGAAGACCTGTCGCTCACAAGCGCAAAGCGAGTGCTCGCGCAAATCCGAATTAAATCAGCCGAAAAAGCGCGGAATTTTTGGGGCGAAGTGCCTTGGTAAATTTATGAATCCACGAATTTTCGATTATTATGAACGGGGCACGGCTAGTTGGCGCTGGCCGAACCCGTTAGATGCGCCTGATGTCCCACCTTCGGAATACCTTACCGCATATAAGCTCGGGAGGTTGCACCTACATGAATTGGTGAAACAAATCGAGCAAAGCGAGAATTGCCAACGCGCTCTTGCCAGATTGGAGATCGAATATCCCGAAGATGAAGCCACAGGATTTTCAATTTCCAGCATTGAAGAAGGTGTTCGAGATCGAGAGGCTGATGTAAGGTTCGGGGGTATCTGGACCTCGCGATGTTTGGTTGAAGCGTTTGATGGCCGCATTGTGAATCGTTATCTCTGGAAATCTGTGTCTGCTCTGATTATTGGAGAACTTATTCACACTAGGAACGATGCGGTTGTGCGTGTTGTTCCTGTGTCCGAGAAGGACGACTGGCCCGAAAACGCGACAACTTCGACTGACTTTCTCTTTATTACCGAGGGAGGGGCTGAATACGTCGCTCATTTGGAGTTTCAGCACGAAATGAGTGTCGAACAGCTTTTCCGGCGCTGGGACAATGTTGAAATGAGTTGTCGTTCCGATCTGCAAGAGCGAATTGTTCGCTCTCAGAGCGAATTACCGTCGCTCGATAGAATACCTCACGAAAACGTCGCCCGATACCGTGCCCAAATCGAGGACTTGGCGCGTGGGTTGAGCGCCACCGCCACGGCCCGCCGCGCGGCTCTGGAGGCCATTGCTTCGCCGTCGGAGGAATGGAAGCCAGAAAACCTCATCACGGAATTTAACCTTTTCTCATCAGAGGAATTGGCGTGGGGGCTTCTTGATGACATCGAAACCGGCATCGCGGGCATGGCCGCAGCAGGAGGGGGCGACACATTCACGAAAGCGTATCTCTGCCCCGGCAGCTTGCATGACCTACTCCAGCAGCTCAAAGGTGGCTACTGTCCGCAGGGCGTGATCGGGTTTTGTGCGAAGGTAGAGGATTTCCCGTCGAGTGGGGGTGGAAGGTGGATTTTTGAGAAAGCGCCACGTCTGGGGCTTCGGCAAAACGCGCCTTTCTTGCTCGTGGACCGCAAGCGCAAGAAGGCGCTCGGGGCTGGCGTGGTTGGCGCAAACGAAAGGCTTCACTTTGGCTGCGGGGACCAAACCGAGATTGACGCATCGCAAGAGGCCGACTGGCTGATGCTTTTCCCACTCCGATGAGCTGGTTCGATACGATTTCCGGGGCGGAAAATGGCGGAAAACTTCGCCATGAATCCGTGTGGAGACTGGGTGGCGCGCTGGCGGATTTAGCGGAACTTTCGCCCGAGGATTTGCAGGTGAAACTCGCCTTGGTGAATGCTGACTTGCAGGAAGAATGGAAGGCAGCGGTCGCGAGAGAACTCTTGCTGCTCGCGAAAGGCGATGCCCGCCGCTTCCTAGGCGTGATTGGAGCGGAAACAAAGCCGTTCTTTGAGAAGTCGCTGACGCTCGGAGCCTTGCTCGCGGATGGGGTTGACGTGGCGGCAGCGGTTATCCCGATTTTAGTTCACGGCGAGCAAAGCGGCATCGCGGCGCAGTTATGGTTGGTGCGAGGGTTACAAAATCAGGAAAGCGATGCCGCATTGCTCACAGACGGCAACGCAGCCGTTTGGCAATCGCAAAACAATGTGACGCTCATTTTGCAGATGAACCGAGCGAAGGCCGATATTGGCGGACGCTCGTGGGAGCTTGGGGCGAATCTCGCGCTGAAGGCATTGCGCTTGGCGGCGGAGAAAATGAGGCTGGCTGGCGAATGGGTCGTCACTGGCAGGATAGACAAAATTGATGGACGAGCGGCAGTCGGACACGTCGAGCTTGGGAATAAAACTGCCCTCAGCCGAGTGATTCCGAAGCGCCGCTGGCTGCTTCCACTTTCCGTCGCTGCGGAAGCGCAGCAGGACGCGACCTTCGCAAAAAACACCGCCGGGATGCGGCACACTGCGGTGGATGTGGACTCGGCTTGGGCGCAAATCAGCGGGCATTCCATCATTCGTTCTGCGGCGCTCCAGTGGGCCGATGAGCCGCTAAAGTCCGTCAAAGTGTTGCATACGTTCGCCAGCGACGCGCTGGCTCCGCGAATCTTTTCGTATCTACGGCTCAAGCCAGAGCGGATTGTGATTTGGTATTCGGGGAAGATGAAACAGCGCGCGGAGCAGCTTCGGGACACATGCCGGAAGCTTTTGCACGGTGAGCCAGAGCTAAAGCCATGCAGCGAAGACGCCGCACACGTCGAGGAAGAGCTGCGCGCCGATCCAAGCCTTCAGGCGGGAGCCACGGAGCCAGTGGTCTTTAACATTACCGGCGGCACTAATCTGATGCGTTTCGCTCCGGCGGAAATCGCCCGCACACTTCCGAATCTCTATTTGCTGTATCGCGCTGAGACGGAGCCGCCTTTCGCCTCGCTGCGGGAAAAACTGCGGTTCACCCTGCTACACTTCCCGGCGATGCAGCTCGCGGAAGCCAATGTGTATTTCGATGAGGGCGTTTCGGATGCCGAAGCCCAAGCATGGCTAGACCTCGCATCGGCAAACCCTGCTTCGCTGCGAGGTCGCGAAGTGGAGGGACTCGTGGAGTTGGCGCAGTCCATTGATGAGGCTTCAAAGCCGCTGTCCGCGCCAACAGGCTGGCTCTTCTCCTTCGCCGCGCGGGGACTACAAAAATTCGTGATGACTGGTGGGAAGCTCCGCGACATGGTCGGAGCTACATCGTTGATTGATCAGCTCTCCAGTAAGGCGTGGCTTGCGGACTGCCTTCGCGATGCGATTGGCTGCGAGCCGAGCGAGTATGAAATCGTGCAAGCAGCCGCAGGCAGTGCGCGAATCATTTTCCGCCAAGAAGACTCGGCAACTCGGGCGTTCACGCTCTGGCCGCTCGTGTGCCGTGCGTGGGCACCGGGGCTAGAAGTAGTCACCGATTTACGCCCGATTCGGCGGCTCGTGATCGCGATGAGCGAGGCCTCTAGCGCGATGGAAACGGCGCGTAATTTTCCACCCATCGAACTTCCCGAAGCAGGGCCATTCGTGAAGCGATCATCCCGCACGGGACTACCCGCAGTCGGCCACGAAAAAGGCGAAGACATTGATCAAGCCGAGCGGCGGAAGCGTCAGGAGCGTGGCGAGCTGACAGGCACCGTGCCGCAGATAGCGAAGTATTTTGGGTTCAAGCACGAGAAAGAAATCCCCGATGATTTCGAGAGCATCGCCGGGGCCGCTCGCTCGTATCTCGCCATCGTTCACGCGGACGGCAACCGCGTGGGCGAGATGTTCATCGCACTCAGCAAGGCGATCACTTCGAGTGGGATTTCGGACGATATCGCGAAGCAACTTTTCCGGCATCTTTCCGAAGAAGTGCTCGCTCGCGGGACACAGAGCGCCGTCAGCGAAGCGATGACGACCTTGCAAAAGTGGCATCCGAAAGCGTTTGAGAAACCACCGTGGGCCGTCGCTCCCATCGTGCTGGCCGGAGACGATGTCACCGTGGTCCTCCGCGCAGACCTCGCGATAGATTTTACCAAGGCATTTCTTTCTGCATTTCGCGCGAAAATGGATACCGGAATCGCCCGCCTGCGCTCGCAAAAATGGTTCAGCAAGCTGCCCACTAAGGCACAGCAGGCGATTCCAGCTTCGATTTCAGCAGGGGCGGGCATCGTCTTCTGCCAATCGCACTACCCCTTTTATCTCGCATACGAATTGTGCGAAGACATCGCACGTTCAGCGAAGTCGGAGGCGAGGCAGTCCAGCCTCCGTGGGGCGCCGCTGTCGGCGGTTGCGTTTGCGCGAATCACTGGCGGCAGCGCACCGACTGAGTTCGATGAGTTGAAACGCGCGACGCTCACCAGTTCTGACGGCGCTTTGCTTACCGCCGGGCCGTATTTTCTGAGCGACGCAATTTCGCCGAGCCTCGACGCCCTGCTAGAAACTGCGACGGCAGCCCGTCGTCTCCCAAAGGGGACACTGCGAACTTTGCTCAAGCTCCAGCGCACCGACAGTGCGGCGGTGAAGGACACGGTGGAGCGGATGCTTGAAGTCGCCGCCGACGACTTCGCAAAAGAGTTTGAGGAAAAATGGTGCGCGCTCACTGGGCACTCTGCCGATGCAGACGAATGGAAGGCTTTGCGCGGCGCGTCCGGTGGGATGGAAGCGAGCCCGCTGGCGGATTTGCTCACCGTTTTATTCGTGATGAAGGAGAACGAAGAATGATTCGCGGAAAGCTCAGAGTTGAAATGCTCCACTTCTGGCACTGCTCTAGCGGCGAAGCTGGCGAAGGCGATGTGGACTTGGTTCCCCGCGTAGAAAGCTGTGGCCTGCCCGAAATCCCCGGCAAAACACTGCGCGGGCGACTGAAACGCTCGGGCTGGGAAGCGGGCATCAGCGACGACACATTGGACAAACTGTTTGGCACCGGTAGCCGCTCTGTTGGTCAGTTTCGTCCCGCCAACGCGCGATTGACCAGCGACTTCGCGGACTATTGCCGCGCCTATTTTGCGGCCAAGAGCGCGCACGCGCCAGAGGTTGCCGGGCTATTCCAAACAGTGAACAGCACTGCGATGGAAAATGGCGTCGCCGCAGCGCATACGCTCCGGCGTGTCCTCTATGCGATACCTTGTGTGCTGGAAGCGGATTTCGAGTTTGATGGGAGTTCCACAGAGTTCGAGAAATTCAAAGAGTGCGTTTCGGAATTGCGCGCGCTCGGCAAAGGCAAACGCGACGGGTATGGGTGGTGCAAAGCGGAAATTCCTAGCTACGAGGAAGTCTCCGATGGTGCAAAAAGCGACATCACCGAGCCGTTCACCGTGGAGCTGGAGCTTCAGGATGACATCGTGCTTTCAGCGACGGCGGCGACTACGGGCGGACACACAACTTTGGACTACGTTCCGGGCGCAAATCTCTTCGGCGCGGTTGCTGCGGATTTGTTTAAGCTCGGCGAAAAGACAGCGGCGGAAGCCGTGGCGGCGGGCCGGATTCAGTTTTCAAACGCTTATCCAGTGAACGGAACTGACGAAAGCGTGCCGTTGCCGCTTGCATGGTTTGGGCAAAAAGGAATCGCACCGATTGTGGATAACGTCATTCAGCCTGAGCGGGTGCAAAATCTCGCCGTCACCGGCTACACGGGCGGGCAACCCGTCCAGCTTCGCGCTGGCTACTTTTCACCTACAACCGGGCGCGTGTATTCACCTGCGCAGTCGCACCAACTCCGCACGGCGGTGTCGAACGAACCGGATTACTTTGAGACTGCCGCACCGAGTCAGCTCTTCGGCTTCCAGTCGCTCAAGGCTGGGTTGAAACTCCGCGCCACTGTGACGGGCGACGCGAATTTGCTCAAAATCGCTCGGGCGCGCTTTGATGGGAAAACCATCCGGCTCGGGCGCTCGAAGTTTGCCGAGTATGGTCGGGCGAGCTGCACGGTTCTGCCCGCTGAACTTTTCGCCATGGAGTTCTCTGTCCCTGAGGGCAAGGAGTTCATCACGATTTTTGCGCGCAGCGACCTGCTGCTTGTTGATAAGGAAGGGCTACCAGCGATCAAGCCCGAGCCTCATTTCTTCGGCCTTGCTGGTTGGGAGCTTGTGGAAAGTCGCACCTACCTTCGCTTCCGCCGGTATTCGCCGTGGAATGGGAAACGCGGCGGACCCGACCTAGAGCGCCAGATGATCGCCAAGGGAAGCGTGATGACATTCAAACGCTCCACCGCCGCCGGGGATGCGAAAGTTCCGGCATGGGTCGGCATGGGCCGCACGGAAGGCTTCGGGCAGGTTTTGGTAGAGCCGGACTTCCTCGTAGCAGATAGGCCATCTTTCAATGCCTCCGCCGCGAGTGTTGTATCCGATGGCCCCAAGCGGCCACTAAACGATGAGATTTTCGCCTTTGCCGTGGAACGTATGCTTGAGCAGCGGTTCGACACGATGGCGTCGGAAATTGCGAGAAACTGGGTAGGGCAATGGGCCAAGAAGGACAGCGTCTCCGCTTCGCAATGGAGCCGTCTGGCGGATGAAGCACGGAATGCGGAATCGCTCGCAAAACTCAAAGAGGGACTCGGCGATGCAACGCCGGACAAAGACAAACCAGGGCGGAGCACTTTTTTTGGTCACGGACGCGCTGCAAAAAAGTGGACCGATGATAACAACGGACGCGACAAGAGCCTCGCCTCCTTTGTCCTCGCATCGCTCGGCAACCCGACTTCGGCGCAAGAGGCTCTCAAGAAAAACCACGCACTAGACCCCGCCGAGCTGTGCGAATCGCTCATGCTCGCTTCATTTGAAAACGCCTGTAAACGAATGGCTGCAAAATCGCGACGTAACAAGGAGGGAGCCGCATGAGCGAACGAGTAAGAAACATTCATCGTCTCGAAGCGGACATCACCATTGAACTGACCTCGCCGCTTCACATCGGGTCCGGCGAGCCGGAATCCGGTTCGGACGCGGGCATCCTGCGCGATTTCAACGGCCTTCCCGCAATCTCGGGCGCAGGGATGCAAGGAGTCCTCAGCGCAACGATTGCTGAACTCTACGGCGAGGAATGCAAATTCGCCCTTTTCGGACGTACCGCGCTGAAGAAAGACGAAAACAACAAGAAAGAGGACAACGGGCGCGGCGGGCGCGTCTGGTGCGGCTGGGGCTCTGTTCACAACAAGAACAACATTCCCGTCAGAGAGATTCTCCGCATCGCGAAGCGCAATGCCGACCCAGTGCTTCGCGATGCTGCCCGCCCGATGCTTCGCGATCATGCCCGGCACAATCACCGGGGCACTGCGGCAGAGAGCGGCAAGTTCGACGAACTCGTCGTCTCCGCCGGGCACCGCTTCACCCTCGCGCTCAAGCTCGATACCATCGGCAACGAACCAGATTGGACAGCATGGTGTCGCCTCATCGCTGCCCTCCGCGACCCAGCGTTCCGCATCGGCGGGAAGTCTCGCAGCGGCTTTGGCTCGTTTGATGTAAAAAACGTGGCTCTTCGCGGCGAGGTCGCCCCAGACGGCGGAACAATGCCCGCGCTGCCTTGGAAAAAGCGCGACATCAAAATCACTCCGAAAACACTGTGGATGTTTGGCGGCGGCTGGAGCACCGAGGCCGATTCCGCGCCTGTCCGCACCAAGCGCATCAAATGGACCGATGGCGCAAAACCCGTCGGCTCACTGGAGGATGTCTGGCTCGTGCCCGGCTCTGGCGTGAAAGGCCCGCTGGCGCACCGCGTTTGCTTCCACGCAAACCGCGCGGAGCATTGCTACGCGGACGAGATTTCCCCAGCGGAAATCGAAGCCATCACAGAGCGCAACCTTTCGGTGCAAGCACTCTTCGGATTCGTTCACGGCAACACCGCACAGCGCGGGCAAATCATCTTTGGCGACGCTTTCTTGCCGCTCACGGAAGGCGACCTCGGGTTCCGCCAGCATGTGAAAATTGACCCTTTCACTGGCGGCGCATCCGATTCCGCGCTCTTCAACGACTCACCACTGGCAATCAAGCCGAGCATCACGATTCCGCTTCTCATCACGATTCCGCTTCTCATCCCGACTTCGTCGCCGGACGCGCTGCGGTTCCTCGAAGCCGCCATCGCCGACCTCGAAGCCGGCCTGCTCCCGCTCGGCGCACACGCCGGGCGCGGCTACGGGTTCTTTGGGAAATCCACCACATGAAGATTCCTAGCACTCTCAAAGCGACACTCAAACAGTGGAATACCACCGTAATCCCCGATGCCTCCTTGCATGTGGCGAAAACGGAGATATTCACCGACGAAAAAGCCGTGCAAGCATGGTGGGCAGAACGTTTGCAGCCCGGCGTGAACGGCTGGGCGCAGTTCTCTTCCGAAAACATCACCGTGCGCGATGGTATTGCCCATCCGCCAAAGGACGCCCTGCTTCTTTGCGCCGAGCTTTGCCACGGGCACGCTGCGGCTGCGATCAGCCATCATCTACGCCGCACGCCGACTGGCTGGGTCGCCACCGAAATAAAGCAGATCGCGACTCCCGGCTCTTTCGTAGAACTCGTCCACTTGGCCGGAGAAGGCGAAGTGAAGCAGATGACCTACGCCGTGTCATGGGAAGGCAGCCCGCTTCGCCCGGTGCGATTCCGGCTCGTCGGTATCACGTTTGCAGAAAACAAGTCCGTATGAACATTCCTTCGCTCTACAACTTCGTCCCGCTCTCAGAGAAAGTCTTCCACCCACCGTGGGGACCGCCTTCTCACGACATCCCGTTCTCTGACGGAATCTCGGGCACTCTCACGGTTGAGCTTGAGGCAAAAACGCCGATTTATATTCGCGGAAACACCCAAAAACCCGAAGACCGCATTGAGGACAACTTTAAGAACCTTTATGCTGCTGTGGTGGAACGCGCCGTGGAACTGGGGCCTAAAGATTTTCCAGAGCAGTTTGTGAAGTGGATGACGTTCCACAAAGAAGGCGGGAGCTATTCCATCCCAGAAACGTCAATCCACGGGATGCTTCGCAATGTCCTCAAGATCGCGGCATTCGGCTCGTTCCGCGGTGCGGCGGATCGGGGCTTTTCGGTGCGGGATTTGAATGACCTTCGCTATCGGCACAGGATTACCAAGTATCACAAAGAAAGCGATGGAACCTTCGTCGCCGAATCCAAATCCAAGGCTGGCTGGCTCACGAAGGATAAGGAAACCAATCAGTGGTCCATTCAGCCTTGCGAGGTGGCCAGGGTCGAACAAAGTGACCTTGAGACTTTCAAGAACCTTCCTCAAAAAAGCCTGCGAGGCTACGAGAAGGAGAGGCCCGGCAAGCCCCCCAAGCAGCAACTTTACGACGCCAAAACCAAATACACCCGCTGGGGAAGCGACACCAGCATACTCTTTTCCTCCGTCGTCCCCGAAACGCAATTTCGCCACAAAAGAAACGGTAAGATGGCTTTGAAATACCGCTGTGCCAAACCGTCGAAGAACGGCACAGAAAAAGGGAATCTCGTCTTCACAACCCAAATATCCGTTCAGAAACACATGGAGTTTATCTTTTACACTCCAAAAGACAGCCGACCCGCGCCTGCGATTCCCTTGCCCAAGGAAACCATCAAACGGTTTCGCGATTCCCATGCGGAGTCGGATGGCTGGGCTTACTGGGAGAAAGAGCTAAAAACCCGAGCGATCCCCGTCTTTTGGCTTGAGGACAAAAACGGCGGCGTCGAATCCCTCGGACTGGCCCAGATGTTCCGCGCCCCGTCGAAGAATACGATTTACGACGGTATTCCTCCGGCTCACAAGGAGCCGGGGCTGGATGTTGCAGACCGCTTGTTTGGCACCATCGCAGGCGGAAACTCGCTCAAAGGCAGAGTCTGGTTTGGTGGTCTGATGCACGATGGCAAAACCAAGCCGCTCGAACCCATCGTTACCATTCTCGGCTCACCCAAAGCCTCTTTCGCCTCTGCTTATCTGGAGCGTCCAGCGAAGGGCAAAGAAGGTCTTCCCCCTGCCGAAGACTTGCTCCCCAACGAAGCGAACGCCATCGCAAACCTCAAATCTCGGCCTTCTTGGCTTGCCGACGAAGTCCGAGTTCGTGGTTGGAAGCGGTATCCCGTTCCTGTGGATTCCTGCACGCCACGCCATATTCACGACCCGAGGGGAAAATTTAATATGGCTACCGCTTTGGAGCCGCTTCCCGCCAAGAGCACATTCACAGGCACCATCCGTTTCCACAATCTCCGCATGTTTGAGTTGGGCGCACTCCTTTGGGCGTTGGATTTCGGAGGCCAAACAAACCTCCGCCATTCCATCGGCATGGGCAAATCCCTCGGCCTCGGTTCCTGCACGCTCACCCTCACCAAGGCCGACCTCCGCTGGCAGGGCCGAATCACCGAGGAAAGCGAAAGACTCTTCCCCGCCCAGAGCCCGGATTTCTTCGCCGAGGCGAGAAAGGCAGCACTAGAGAAGTTTGAATCCGAAATGGCTCCATATTGGAAAAACTCGGTGGAAATGAAGGAATTTTTCGCGATGGCCACCCCGCCGCCGCGCAATCTCCACAGCGGGCGCGAGCAATTCCCGGACGTGAGAAAATACCGCGACCTCAAAGACAAAGCCCTAGAGCCCTACAGCGAAATCCTCTCATCCCTCTCCACACCCACTCCATGAAACCCGCCCTACTCCTGATCGTCAGCGAGCAGCTTGCTCCTCACTTGGAATCCATCGGCCACTATATGCAGAACGCGCCGGGGCCGCTTCGGGCTTTGCGCATCGCTCACACTTCGGACAGGGAACGCTCGCTCCTGCCTGCGCTCCGCCTGCTTCAGCTTGCGCGGAAGACTTTTCCCGACCTCGATGTCCGCCGCTTTGAGGTGCCGACGGAGCCAGCCGGGGTGCTTCAGCGATTGACGCAAGAGATCGCGTCGGCTCCGGGGCCGTGGATCGTAAATGCCTCGGGCGGTTTGAAATCCATGACCTTCGGCGTCGCTCCGCTGCTCCAGCGGGGAGATGTCACCGTCATTTACTCCGAATTGGGCGCTGGCTGGCTAAAAATCCACGCCGACCTCACCACCCTGCGGCTTGCCATATCCTCAAACTCCGATTGGCTGCCAGTGGATGAGTTCATCCGGTGCCAAGATCAGGAGCACTCCGCATTTAGATTTACCTCACACACTGGCGCATCCTTCGCGCTGCCACGCGGGGTCTCGCTGGCGAATATCATTCGCGAGACTGCGAGCAAACACTGGCGGTGGCACGAAGTGCCTGCACTCGCTCCCCCAGGATTTTTCGGCAGGGATGAGGCAGAGGCAGGGTTTTTCTTCGAGCGTTTCATCGGTGCGGCACTTCTAACGATGGGAATCCGAAACTTTATCGGCGGAGTCAAGACGCTCTCTTCGGAAAATCTGCCGCTCGAAGAGTGCGACTTCTGCATCCTCCACCAAGGGCGGCTCGTTCATATTGACTGCTCCATCGGCAGACCCGGTGGAGCCAAAGGCTCCTACGTCACTCAAATCAATGATGCTTGGACCCGAGCGAAAATGCTTGGCGGCAGAGATGCGAGGGCGGTGCTCATCCGGCCACGCCCTCCCCATCCCCGGAGAGAAGTCATCGAGCTTGCGCAGGCAAAGCAAGTCGCCCTTATCGGCGCAGACGATTGGTGCAAGCCGGGTGCGTTGTTCCAAAGACTCGCCGCGATCTTCTCCATCAAGCAGTTGCCGGAGAACTTGCAGGCCGCACAGGCGGAGCTGGACCGCTGCAACTCCGCCCGCCCGAGAAATGGCTGAACATTCGGCGCGCTACGTGGGGGTGTATGATGTGACGGAGCACAGGGAGCGGCTCCGTGTGGCGCGGATTTTGGAAGGGTTTGGGTTTCGGGTTCAGTTCAGCGCATTCGAGTTTCGGCTCACTCGCTCGATGCGGGAGCGGATGCTGGCGGATTTGCGGGCGCTGAATCTCGAAACCGGGTGGTTTGTCCTCTACCGGATCGACTCTGGCTCGAAGGACAAATTCATCGGCAAAGTGCCAGAGCGCCCTTTCGCCGATGACCAACACTGCTACCTGCTCTGAATACCAAAAAACGGAGATGGCAGGCGATGTCGCGTGCGCTCTATGAGAGCAAACCGCGTAGCCACGCAGTGTTTCGGCTCATAGAGCCGACGCTACATCGCTCTTCCGTAGGTTGAACGCCCCTATCCTCGCAGACATTCTCTTTTCCCGCCCTCTCACGCCTTTCGCGGTTTCCAATCACGAAAAGCCCCGCTCCGATTGCGCCTCGCGCTTCGGGTTGATTCAAAGTGGAAATAAAAGAATCGGAGCGAAGGGTAGCACACGCGACCCGCGTGTTGCGCCCGGCGACCCGCCGGGTGCATTCGCCGCAGGCGACCATTTCACCGAAGGTGAACCTTGTACGGCTCGCTTCGCGAGAGGTTCGCTCCGCGAAATGTCTCCGGAGGGTCGCCGGCGACGACACGCGGGCCGCGTGTGCTACCCTTCGTTTTTTTGCCGTCTCATTCAGTCATACCCGCGCGAAACAGGCGGCATAGAACAAAAACAAACACCCGCTGCCACAGGCCAAAAAGCCGTAGCAGCGGGTGTTTTTAATTCGCGGAAACCTGTCGCCCTCGCCGCCGTGGAAGGCGGGCGGAGGCAAAATAGAAAGGATGATAACGGTATGAAACCGATGTCGTAACGCCGACCGCCGTGGAAGGCAGCCGGAGGCATCATGAAAACCAGAAAACTAGCATACATCA
>JAYSTZ010000945.1:0-5153 GCA_043719365.1 Verrucomicrobiaceae bacterium
GTGAGCTTTCGCTTGCGACAAATCACTATTCACTATTCACCAATCACAGCCGCAATAGCACTGGTGACCATCATTTCACGGCGGGGAGACCACTAGTGAGCGTAGGCGGCTTGTGCGGGCGGAATTGCGCACCATTTTCCATCGCGAAACATGTGACCTTCGGCCACTGCGGGAGCAAGGCAGGCGCAAGCCCCGGCTCGGTCGGCTGCCACTCGCCGGGAGCCTTGCCCGCTGCAAACAACACGGTATCGCCACCGCCATCCGTGGTGCGGGCGACGACGATGGAATTTGCCACCCACTCACCCCAATGAATGCCCGCATTTTTCTCCGCGCTGTTTTCGATTCCATCCGTGGCCTTCGCGTAAGCCTTATCGAAAATCGCCGTGTGCAAGATGGCCAAAGAACGAGCGGCTTTCGGCGGCGGCGTTTTCTCGGTGCGGATGGCTGCGAGCGCGGCCTCCTTCCAATCGGTAAAGATGTCGGCGTGAGCAGTTGCGCCGATGCTGAGAAGGAGCGAGATGGTTCGTGGAGTTTTGATGATGTTGTTGTTTACGGAAGCGTTTCCCGTCCGGTCGGGAGTCCAATATTAAAGACATGGAGATTGAGTGAGCCCACTCGGAGTCGGAGTAAATGTCTCGTCAGCGGCGTGACCGAGGGTCGAGGGCGTCGCGGAGGGCGTCGCCTAGAAAGTTGAGCGAGAGAAGCGTGAGCGACATGGCGGCGGCGGGGAAGACGAGCAGCCACCAATAGCTGCGCACGGGGTTGATGGCGTTCTTTCCGTCGCTGAGAAGGCTGCCCCAGCTCGCTTGCGGGTCGCTGATTCCGAGGCCGAGGAAGCTCAGGAATGATTCGTCTAGGATGACGGCGGGAATGGTGAGCGTGAGATACACGACGACGACTCCGATGAGGTTCGGAAGCAGATGACTCAGGATGATGCGCGTGTGGCTTTGGCCGAGTGCCCGCGCGGCGAGGACGAACTGCTGTTCCTTTAGCGTGAGCACTTGTCCACGGACGATGCGAGCCATGGAGAGCCATTCGATGAGGCCGAGACTGAGGATGATGAGGAACACTTTGGCGTAGCCTTTCATCGACGGCCAGTGGACATGCAGGAATCCTTCCAGCCTCGGCGCAAACGTGAAAATCGCGACGATGATGATGATGAGCCGCGGCACGCTGTGGAGGACTTCGACGAGGCGCATCATCACGTTATCCGTGCGGCCGCCGACGTAGCCGGAGACGAGTCCGTAAGCGGTGCCAATCAGGAAGCTCACCAGCGCGCCGCACAGGCCCACGATGAGCGAGACGCGCGCGCCTTGGAGGACGCGGGAGAAGAGGTCGCGCCCGTTCAGATCTGTGCCGAACCAATGCTCGGACGATGGGAGGTGGAGCTTCGCGGCGGTTGTCGTCTCGGGCGAGTATGGGAAAATCCACGGACCTGCGACGGCGAGAAAAACAATAAGCCCGAGCACGGTGAGTGCGACGATGGCTTTCGGGTTTTTCAACAAGCGACGGAGCGCTCCGGGATGTGAGGCGGGGCTACTCATCGAGTGTGATTCGTGGGTCGAGGAACTTGTAGGTGATGTCCACGACGAGATTGAGAAGGACGAGGAGCGTGCAGTAGATGACGACGGTTCCGCAGCACAGGAAGACATCGCGGTTGAGCACGGAATTCACGAAAAAGCCGCCCATTCCCGGAAGGTTGAAGACGGATTCGACGACGAGCGATCCTGTTACCAAGTTGGCCGCGAGAGGCCCGATGAAACTAACGACAGGGAGGACTGCGACCTTCAGCGCGTGGCGATAAATCACGCGCTTCTCGGCGAGCCCTTTTGCCCTCGCAGTGCGGATGAAGTCCTGCCCGAGAACCTCCAGCATACTCGTCCGGGTGAGACGGCTGATGTATGCGATGAACGGCCCGGCGAGCGTGATGGCCGGGAGCACGATGCTCGACGCTCCATTCCAGCCGCCCACGGGCAGCCATCCGAGCCAGAGTGAGAAGACTAAAATAAGCGCCGGGCCCACGACAAACGTCGGCAGCGAGACTGCGAACAGCGCGAAGAACATCGTCCCGGCGTCCGCGAGCTTGTCTTTTTTCAATGCAGCTAGGCTCCCGATGGTGACGCCCACAACCGTGGCGAGGATCAGGGTGAGCGCTCCGAGCGTGGCCGAGACGGGGATGGTTTGGACGATAAGTTCGCGAACGGTGCGGTCTTTGTATTTTAGGCACGGCGAGAAATCACCCTTCAACAAGCCCTTGAAATGCCCGTCGTTTTTGCGGGCGACGCCGATGTAGCGCGCCCATTGGGAGAAGAGCGAGCCGTCGAGGTCATACTTGCGTTCCTCAGCGTTCAGTTGCTCCGGCGTCATCGCCCGCTCGCTCTGCGTGAACGGGTTTCCAGGGGCGAGTCGCAGCAGGCAAAAGCTCGCCGTCACCGCGACAAGCAGGACGAGCAAAAGCGAGAAGATGCGCCGGACGATGAAAGTGAACATTCAGCGCGCGCAGATAGGCGCGAAAGGGGCACATCGCGGCAAGTCATTTGTCCAAAAGATGGAGGTTTCCGAGGACCCCGAAGTCTCTTCGGAACGCAAATTCAAACAAAAGCGTCTTGCCACTTTCGTGAAAGCCATTAATTTCCGCGCCCCGCATCCGGAAACGCCAGGGTAGCTCAGCGGTAGAGCAGGGGACTCATAAGCCCTTGGTCGCGAGTTCGATTCTCGCCCTTGGCACTTTCGGAAATGGTTCAGCACTTGACTCCCCGAACTCGGGTTTGTCACAAAGCAGCGATGAGTTCCATCATTCCTCTTGCTGCCATTTCTTCCGACCTCGCGATTAACATTTTGCTTAGTCTGTTTGTATTGTTCATCCTGCTCCAGATATCCCTCCTCGTGATCGCAGCGCGGCGCGGAGTCCTCTGGTTTCTTGCCTGCCTGTTTGTCCCGTTTGCGACTCTCGTGTTGGTAATTGTCGATTCCAGTGCACGGCGCAATTTCCTCTATCAGGTTCTCGTCGCGATTGCGGCTATCGGCGTCGGATTTGGCACCTTGGATGGCGACCAGCGCAAAGAACTGTGGAGTAGTGGGAAAGTCTCGGAACGCGGCGAAAAGTCGGCTGAAACCACCTCCGTAGAAAGCGGTGCTGCGCCTACGCTGGCCGAGCGACAGGACCGCATTCGCACTTGGCAAAAGAAACTGGAAGGCATGAAGCGCGCGCTTCCTCCCGGAGATTCTCCGCAAAAGGTCGCGTTTGACCGTGAGTTGGCGGAGTATTTGGCCGAACTGGAGAAGGTCAAAGCTGCGACGCCGCTCCCGAAGTAAAGGCTTTAAGCGAGTCCCGGCGGCTTCGCTCCTACTTCCCGCACCACTTCCTCCAGAAAGGACGCATCCATTTCCACGAGATGGCTGCGCTCGGGGAATCGGCCTTCGTTGACATCGGCAACGTATTCGCGGAATGCGGCGAGTCTTTCCTGCTGGAGGCGACGGTGCTCGGCGGCAAAATTGCGGTAGGCTTTCGCGTGACGCGGCGGGCGCTCTTCATAGTCGCCGAGAATGTCGTCGGAGAATAGAAACTGCGTGTCGCATCCGCTGCCGCTGCCGAGGGACATGAGGAGCATTTTTGTCTGCGAACTGAGGAAGCTGGCGAGGTTGTGCGGGACCACTTCGAGCTCCGCGGCGTAGGCCCCGGCGGACTCGAGTTCCTTCATTCGGCGGTGGAGTTCCTTCGCTTCCGCGACGGTGCGTCCGATGGCCCGATAGCCGGTCCATGTGACGTGCCGTGGCACAAGCCCGAGGTGGCCCACGACCGGGATTCCCTCGCGCGCCATGGCTTCAATGATGAAGGGGCTTGCGGAGCAATACACGGAGCTCGCGCCGATTTCGAGCGCACGGAATGCAACACGGATGGCTTCCTCCTGCGAGGCGAGGCCGTGCGGCGTGGCGCAGGAGAGAAAACTGTTCGGCGCTGCGGCGACGAGCGCTGGAAGGCGCGATTGGGATTCGAGGCTGTCAAAGCTGCAACTCATCAAATCGATGCCTGCTTCCTCCGCAGCTGCGGCTTCCTGCGGGGATTTGACGTGGATATGCGTGAGGCAGCGTTTGCCTTTGAGCTGCTGGAGATCGAAGACGGTGTATTTTTTGCGAGGACGAAGCATGACGCAAACGTCTATCGAAGCGCGGGGTTTCTGTGAATCTCTGTCTTTCGGATGAGTGTGATGGCGGGCCGGACTACCGCAGCATCCTCGCGAGGTAGCGGCCGGTGTAGCTGGCGGGGACTTTGGCGACTTGCTCGGGCGTGCCTTCGGCGACGATATGGCCGCCGCCGTTGCCGCCCTCGGGGCCCATGTCGATGATCCAGTCGGCGCTCTTTATGACTTCCAGGTTATGTTCGATGATGATGAGCGTGTTGCCAGCGTCGCGCAGTTTCATGAGGACTTCGAGGAGCTTGTGGATGTCGGCGAAGTGGAGGCCGGTGGTTGGCTCGTCGAGGATATAGACGGTGCGGCCGGTGGCCTTCTTCGAGAGCTCGGCGGCGAGTTTGATGCGCTGGGCTTCGCCACCGCTGAGCGTGGTGCCGCTCTGACCGAGGTGGAGGTAGCCGAGGCCCACGTCTTCGAGGGCAGTGAGCTTGTCGTAGATGTTCGGGATGTTGCGGAAAAAGCGCGCTGCTTCATCCACAGTCATGTCGAGAATGTCGGCGACGTTCTTGCCCTTGTAGGTGATCTCCAGCGTCTCGCGATTGTAGCGGCGTCCGCGGCAGACTTCGCATTCCACATAGACGTCGGCGAGGAAGTGCATCTCGATCTTTTTGACGCCGTCGCCCTCGCACGCTTCGCAGCGCCCGCCCTTGACGTTGAACGAGAACCGGCCCGCTTCGTAGCCTCGCACGCGTGATGCAGGCAGGCCGCAGAAGAGATCGCGGATGGGCCCGAACGCGCCGGTGTAAGTGACGGGGTTGCTCCGCGGCGTGCGGCCGATGGGCGCCTGGTCGATGACGATGGACTTGTCGATTTGATCGAGGCCGAGGATGGAGCGGTGGCGTCCGGGCTTGTCCTTGTTGCGGTAGAAATGGCGGAACAACGCGCGGCGCAGGATGTCATCGACGAGCGTGCTCTTTCCGCTGCCGCTGACGCCGGTGACGCACGTGAAGCAGCCGAGCG
>JAYSTZ010000946.1:0-13256 GCA_043719365.1 Verrucomicrobiaceae bacterium
GGGCCATTTCGGCTCGGCGATGGATTTGCCGTCCTTGGTCTGGAGCACGGTACGGGGGATTTTCACTTTTACTCCGGCGATGTCGCGCTCTTCTTCCACGAGCTTCATGCGTACGTCTTCGACTTTGAAGAGCGAGCCGTCTTCGTGTCGGAGGAATTTTGCGGCTTCTTCGGGGTGAAATGGGCGGCTGCCGCGTCGGCCAAAGACGACGGTTTGGCCACCGGTTTCGTCCACCACGCGGTCGCGGTCGAGGCCGCGACTCACGGCGAGCGCGGGCTCCTTGGTGGGATACGTCGCGATGAGCAGTGGCTTCGGGCTCGGGGTGAAGCCGTAGCTGTTGGGCTCGCGGTCGGGGCTGATCATTTGCAGCACGCGCAGGCCGTTTTTGCCGTCGGCGACGAGCGCATACATGCTGGCGGCGACGCTGCCGATTTGTACGGCGTGGACATCGTTCAGCGCGCCGTCGGCGGCGAACATCTGGTCGAGCTTTGGCTTCTCGGGATTCTCCACATCAATGATGGCGAGGCCGTCCGCGCCGTTCGCCACGTAGGCGTAAGTGCGCGCGACGTAGAGCTTGCCTGCGTGCTTCAGCGAAACCGACGCGCCGCGCACGGGACGCGGCTTCTCGGGGTTCGTGAGGTCGAGCACTTTGAGGCCGTCCGCATCCGTCACGAATGCGTAGCGGAACTGCACGGCAATCGCTCGCGGCTCATTGATGAAATCGCCCGCATATTCGCCGACGAGACGCGGCTTTAGCGGCTCGCGCACATCTACCACAGCCACGCCGCGCGGCGTGCAGACATAGACGCGGGAGCCTGCGCACACGGCGTATTCCGCGCCGGTGAGCTTGCCGTCGGGATTAAAGACAGCGTCCTTTTTGAGGAAATTGTCCGCCGGGTCGCCGTTCATCAGACACGTCGTATCCACGATCACGAGTCCCTCTTTTCGGTCCGTCGCGAAGACGAAACCGTACACATCGTGGATGGGCTGCTCCTCGTTTTCCGGCAAATGCGTGCGCTTCGGATCGTTCAGCAGCGTGCTCGGCAGAGCGACGCTCGTGCAGTCCTCCAGCGCGACGTGCGTCTTCATCCCCAGCGGCGAAACGGGCTGCGTGAGGAACCGCTCGCTGAACCCTTTATTGTCAATGTTCGCCACATCGTAAGCCCACAGCCCATCGTGCCCGCACGCCGCGTAGAGATACTCGCTGCGCAACGTGAGGTCGCGCACTTCGCCCGCATGATGCTCGTAGCCGACCTTCAGTTCACGGTTCGCGGCGACGTGTTTTTCGTAGTTCGCTGAGTAGGCGATTTTTTGAAACGACGAGCCCAGCGGCGCTTGCGGCTCATCCGCCTCCGTCCACGCGGCAGCGTTGATTCCGCCTTCGCTGCCGACCCATGCGTAGCGGCCAAAAAAGTTCACCGTGCCCGTGCCGTGGCCCAGCAGCGAAGTCATCCACGCATTGTTGTCGTTCGCTTTGCTGATGTGGCAATCCGTGCAGTTCTTCGTTGTGCCACGGCTGCTCGTCGTGTGGGCAAAGTGCGGGTTAAACGCCTGCCCCGAGTAGCCTTCCGCGCTCACCGTCTGCTGCTGCGAATACACCCACTCGCGGTTCGCATTTTGCGAACTTACCACGACGGCGGACGACGACCGAATCACCGCCATGCGATGCTTCTTCACCGTGCTATCAATGCCGAGCTGGAACACATCATCCCGCACCACTTGCGGATTATACGTCGTGAAATTGCGGTCCAGCGTGCCCTCAAATTTGTTCAGCGGCACACGCTGATTCGCCTTCATAGAAAGGTGACAGCCGTAACACGAAGTCGCCCATGACGTGTGGCAAATCTGGCAGTCCATCCGCTCGTTCGAGTGCGCCAGCTTTTGCTCGCACTGCCCCGCTGGCGGCAGCTCGCCCCACGTCTCGCCATCGCGGCGCAGCGTCTTGGCGTGCGCGGCTTTCGCGTTGTATTTCGGCGACTGCGGATTGATCACATCCACCGTCTGCGGCACCTCCCAGCGCATGTCGGGCGACATCACGGAGTTTTGAAAAAGGCGCTCCCCTTCCCACTCGAAGCGCGGCTTCCACGGCGTCACCGATTTCGTCAAATCCACCGGCTCCGTCTTCCGCGATTTGCCGTCCCAAGTCCCGCCCGCGCCGCTCGTCAGCATCGTCGGACGCGCGCTCACCGTGCCGTGACAATCCACGCACGTAATCGTCGTATTCGCGCGCGGCTCGCCGTAAATCAGCCCGTTGCCGTGGACATCCACATCGAAGTGACAGTCCGCGCACTGCATCCCTTTTTTAATGTGGATGTCGTTCAAGTGAACCGCGTTCTTCCAGTCGCCGTGCGGCAAAATCTTGTCGTCCAAATCGAGCAAGTTCCCCTTCTTGTCGCGCTTAAAGACCGCGCGGAAAACCCAGCCGTGACCGTGGTAATCCGCAAACTGCGTCTGCTTCAGCTTCGGGTTCAGCTCGCTCACCTTTTCCAGGAAATCCGTCGAGCCCCACAGCCCGCGCGCCGCCGCTGCTTCAGGGTTTGCGCGGGTCGCGCCGACCATCTCTGCGTCCGTCGGGTTCTTCTGCGTGAGCATCGCCGCCTTCGTTTTTCCATCGCGCCAATACGCATCGCCCGCCAGCGGGTTTTGCGGATTCGGATACATGAATTGCCCCTCCGTTTCTTGGTCCCACCACGTCATGCCGAGATACGGATTCACAAATAAATTCCCTTGGTGCATGTGGCAGTTCATGCACATCGCCGACGGGATGCTGCGCGTGAAAACGTGCTTCACCGGATGCCCCCGCTCGTTCTTCGGCATCGTCGGGTCTTTGGAAAAAGAGAGCCCTTGATGCCCGTATTTGCTCCACCAGCCCGAGTTCGTCGGCGAGCGATCATTCGCATACACAACATGGCAAGCCGTGCAACCCGAGCTGCGATAATCCCCCGGCCTATCGTTGCTCCCGAGGAAGCCGAGCAGCGGATCATGCAGCCGCGTTTTCTGCGCGCCGAGGATCACGGGATCAATGCGCGTCTTCGTCCCCAGCCCCCGGTCGCTCAAGCGCCGGTCCGGCTTTCCGGGCGGCTCATCCAACGTCGGCGTGCCCAGCTCCAGCGGAGATGCGCCGCCTTTTTCAAAGATGCGGAAAAGGTTCCCCGGCATCCCGAGATTAAATCGCGGCAGCGGAAAAAGCGCGGGCAGCCAGCCATACTTCAGCGTCTCCACCTTCGTCGGCGCAAACGGCGCATCCAACTTCAGCGCCTGCCCATAAAGCCCGTACGCCTGCCCCACAAACGGGTCTTTCAGCGGCACCGCGCCATTATTATACGCCGCCGCGCCCCACAGCATCGCACCGTGATTCATCATCGAGTGCCCCACATTATGCGTCACCTCGCCGTGGCAAAGCCCGCACGTCTTCTGCGCCACGCGCAAGTCACCGGGGTTCACAAATTGAATCCACTCCGGCGACTCGTGATTGAGCAGCGTCGTCGAGTTCGGAGGGTTCGCAGCCGACGGCCAATACGCAGGATTCAGCGGCTTCGGATGCGCCTTCTCAATCGTCAGCCCGCGCTTGGGATTCCCCGTATGGCAGTCCGTGCAACCCAGCACCACATTCGGCGAAGCGTGCATCGTGTGCGCATCCGTCGTCTTGTGACACTCCATGCAGCCCACCGATTTCGCCCGCACCATTTCGTCTGATTGATCGATGCGATTCTTCGGCGGAAACTTGACGTTCCCCGGCTTCATCGGCGGCACAGAAATCTCCGGCCCCAGCCCCGAATCCGGCACCGCCTCTAGCTTCGGCGGCTCCGGCTTCACCGCAGGCGGATTCTCCTGCTGCTGCCCATTGAGCCACATGACGGGCAGCGAAACGGCACAGTAAAGCGCGACCCAAAAGAGCCAAGAAAACGGATGCTTGCGGAGAATCGAAGGCATGATGCACCGCTTTACGCGAACGCCGCCGCGAGGGGGAGTCTAAATTCCGAATGACGAAATGAGCGACAGAGGCGACTTGGTACCCATCGGCATTCCCACCGCATTCCACGCCATCTACAACACCTTCGACTGGGGCATCATCGGCCTCGGCAGCTCGCTCTTGAGCGTAGTCCTCCTGAGCACGTATCTTGCAAACGTGCAGCAAATGCGGCGGCAACTCGCCGCAACGTAGTCACATCGCGAAGTTCGCGATTGGCACCGCAGTGCAATCGTGGCAATGTGCGCGGCATGAGCGCAGTGCCACAAGAACTTGCAGAAACATTGGACAAACTCGACAGCCAATCCGCCACCGCGCTGGAACGGCTTGTGCGCGATGCGATGGCACTCGTTCGCTCGGCAAAGCGCGATGGCGCGGTGGATGCGAACGGTTGGCCGATGGGATACTTTCAAAAATACGCAGGTTGCCTCGCTGGGGATGACTGGCAGCCACCAGCGGACCCACCGCCAGAGCCCTCACCCGAATCGTAAATGCGATATTTGCTCGATACAAACATCGTCATTTTCATCCTGAAAAATCCGAGCTGTCAGGCTTCCGTGCGACTACAGCAAGTGCAGGCGGAGGATGTTGTGAGTTGCGCGGTGGTTGACGCCGAGCTTCACCACGGCGCGACAAAGTACGGCGCTCCGCAGAAGCGGAGGGATGCAATAACCGGCTTCATGGCTCTTTATCAAAGCCTGCCATTCGATGCGACTTGCGTCCCGCACTACGCCCGCACCCGCGACGCACTCGAACGAGCCGGGGAAATCATCGGCGGCAATGATTTGATGATCGCTGCCATCGCACTGGCCAATGACCTCACCGTCGTGACGCACAACAGCGAAGAGTTCTCACGCGTGCCGGGATTGCGCGTGGAAGACTGGGCATGACTGGCTACGATAGGGACTGCCTTACTTGAAACGACTCGCCCGACATTTGCAGTTTCAGAACGCTCTTGCAGCCGGGGCAGGTTACATCGCCCACGCGGACCGCGCGGCAAAAAACGGTTCCGCAATTTTCGCACGAACCTGCACCGCGTGCGTCGCAATGCGGGCAAGGCGGGCAGCCGTCGAGGCGCTCGGAGCTGATGGACGGGACAGAGAAAGTGCCGCGCTCGCCCATACTCTCGGAGTCCATCGTGTGCGAGGCGACGGGGAGGTAGATGCCCGTTTCGGACTCAAGGCGGTAGCGCATGAGGTAGGGGTTCTGCGTTTTGTAGCAGCGGCCAAAGAGGAAGACTTGCCGGGGTTCATCGCCAACTTCGTGTCGGTAGTTTTGGTCCACCTTCACAATGGTGTCAGGGAGTTTGTCGAGGTTGATGCCGCTGCCTTCATTTGCCTCATGGACGCCCAAGCTACCTTCGGTGACGGAGGCGGTGAGCCAGACGAAAAGTTTCTTGAGTTTGTCCTCCGTCATATCGGGCATGTGGAGGACGATGTCGGTGAGTT
Source organism: Verrucomicrobiaceae bacterium (assembly GCA_043719365.1). Classification (GTDB taxonomy): domain Bacteria; phylum Verrucomicrobiota; class Verrucomicrobiia; order Chthoniobacterales; family Chthoniobacteraceae; genus SXWH01. The sequence goes on from JAYSTZ010000946.1 coordinate 5,419, forward strand.
CGCGGAGGGATTCGGTGTCCACGTCTTCGCCGCAGCCGATGGCGTAGATATTGGCAGGGCGCGGCTTCACGTTTTGGCCGAGGCGTTTCAGGGCGCTCGACCAGTCGTCTGTAGGCTGTCCGTCGGTGATGAGGATGATGAGCGGTCGCCAGTCGCCTTTTTGGTCGGCGGTGGTGCGTTTCACTTCTTTTTGGATGCGGTCGGCACAGAGGTTTAGCGCCGCTCCAATGGCGGTGCCGGGGCGGACGCTGAGTTTTGGCGGCTGCACATCGGTCAGCTCAGTGAGAGGAAAAAGCAGGCGTGCTTGGCTATCGAAGGCGATGCAACTGACCCACACGGTTTCGAGCGCGTGTGGGTCGGTGCGCAAGGTGCGGAGCATGGTTTCGACGCCGGTTTGGACGGCTTTAAGACCTTCCCCGATCATGGATTCGGAGCAGTCAACGAGAAGATATACGGGTAAGCGGCGCATAGTATTGTTCTAGTTTCCAAACATCCGCTTCCATCGAGCGAGCACATCGCTCTCGCGCTCCCGCCGGAGGCTCCAAGAGATCGTGGTGCGTTTGCAATCGCGGCATTTGATCCCTTCGGAGGGCTGCTGCTGCCTGCGGCAATGGCCGCAATAATATACTTCGTCGTCTTCGTTCATAGTTTTTGAATTGGGCTTTAAGATTTGACCATTTGGACATGGATGAGGCGGCCTCCGTCCTCGGGGCTGAGGAGGATTTTTTGGCCGTCTTTGAGTTCGATAGCGGTTCCTAGAGGGACAAGGGTTTTTGTATTTTCGTCTTTCATCCCCGTGAGCGATACGTTCACTAGAAGCCATTTTCCTAGATGAAATTGAAAGTACCCGACGCGCTTTTTCTGCTCGGGCGTCAGCTTTTCGTTGGGGACGACTCTTCGCGAGACATGCCACGGGTAGAGCGAGAGTCCGACATTGCCGTTGGAATAGACCATGAGGCGGTGGTTGTCCGGGCGGAAGTTGCCTTTCCCGTCCGAGGAATACAGGTTCAGCACGGGCAGCACCCCTTTGTAGGCAGTGCCGCAGAAGGGGCAGGTCGGGCGGGTGGAGTTGTCAAAGACGAACCATTTATGATCGCACTTGGGGTTCACACAGGGATGGACGAGATCAACGGTTTTGAGAAGGGCGTTTTCCCAATCATCCGCCGATGGACGGCGCTCTGGAGTGTGAATGTTTTCGACGAATGCTTTGTCAAAAAGCGGCTTTAAGTATGGCCCGACAACTGAATACGGCAGCTTGGCAACATCGCCGTGAAATAGCTCGGTCGGTCTGAGTTCCCTCAGATTCGGGCGGTTGCTCCTATCTGTCGGATGTTCGATAAAGAGCGCCTTTTCTCCCATCATCAGTGCGTCGTCGCGGAGCGCATCACACGTTCCATGAACTTTTCCGCCACGCAGCGGATGACGGTAGAGCAGATACATGTAAATGAGGACCGCAAGAGCGTGTTGGTCCGTTTCCCGACGAGGGAGCGCTCGGCTTTTATCCGTAATTGGAAGATGAAGCGTTTTAATGACTTCTGGGGCGATAAAGTCGGGCGTTCCGAGCACATCAGGAGGAAATCTTCCCGGCACTACGAGGCCGTCGATGTCTATCATGCAGGCGTTACCCGTACGCGGATTTATGAGGACATTCTTATAAGAGAGGTCGGAGTGAGCAAGCCCCGCAGCGTGCATCCGGCGCGTGGCACGAGCGATCTTCAGGCAAATAAGGAGATAATTGTACCAGTCTCCACGCTCCTGCGGGTCTAGGTGCTTCAGTTGATGATTTGCCGATGCGAACCACTTACCCTGTTTCTCCCCGCCTTGAATTTTGAGCATGTCGTTGTTCTTCGAGCCAAATTCAAAAAAGAATTCTTTCTCGTAGGTGGGGACGATTACGGCGGTGCGATCCTTGTCGCGTACGAGTTTCGTGGGCCAGCAGTAGAGCTTGTTCCAGTACTCGCCGCCGGTTTTATTAAAAATATTGTCGCGATATTGGCCGACGATTTTCTCCAGCCGTTCGATGCTATTAAAGTCCTGCGGTTTGCGGAACCAAGCCACGACGTAACTGCGGTCAGGGGAGAAATAGACATCCTTCATCCCGCCAGCACCGGCCATCTTTCCATCTTCAAATTGGATAGCCGAGCCATCCGTAGCGGTGAGTTTTACGACGCTCATGGTTGAGTGGTGGCGGGTGCGGCGATGAGCAGGGTGCGGTCGTCGTGGTTGCCGGGTGACGGGAAATTGAGCCAGTCGAGCAGCGCGTCTTCCATGCCGGGCGCGAGTGCTTCAGGATTGATGACGGCGGCAAGCTGTTGCCGGAACTTCTCCCAGCCTGCATCGCTGGCGAAAGTGGCGTCGTTTTGGAAAATCGGGTCGGTAATTCCGTCGCTCATTGCTGCGAGAAATTTGAAGTTCGGGCAAAACACCGCCTGTGCGCGTGCCAGCAGCTTTTCTGAGTCGGCGAAGACTTGCGGCATCGTGAGAAAGACCGTCTGCCCTGCAAAATCGCCGCTGTCCGGCGCTGTGAGCGTGAGCACGCTCCCGTCCTCGAGCACGGCACCGGCTCCGCCGTCGCCGACGGCAAATGAGGCGATGAACCAACGGTCCGTCAGCTTCCGCGCGATGACGCAGATAAACGTGGTGGCAAAATCGCGGAGCGTCGCTTGCGATTCCTTGGCCTGCTTGTTGATGAGCGTCACACCTTCATATGCGGCTCGCATGAGCACGTTAAAGCTGAGTTTGCGTAGTGTTTCCAGTTCACCGGGTTCCGCGTCGGTGCCGAGTTTCGCGAGAGCTAGATCGAGCGGGTTTTCCGGCGAGCCGAGCTTTTCCGTGATTTCGGCGACTGCTGTTTGGCAGGCGAGCTGTGAGCCTTTTCTCGAGAATTTTGCATAGCCCGCACCGTCCGCAGAGATGAGGATGTGCCAGCCAGTCGCCTCGATGTATTTCAGCCCGAAATCGTCTTCGCGATACTTGCCCTCGTGTGCGTGTGAGCGTCCCCGCAGGCTGGCTACGATTGCGTTCAGGTGAGGCGTAGCGAGGAAGGCTTTTGCAGTATCCGGTTTGGCAAAAGCGCCGTTCGCATCCGAGGGAAGATTTTTCCACAGCGAACTCGGGTCGGGGTTCACAGTGAGCGCGAGTGTGTGCGTTTGGGCTGCTTGATTTCCGACGCGGAAAGTCAGGGCAATTTGTTTTTCACCCGATGTCGTCGGAGTGCCATGCAAATTCGCGTTTGGCGCGTCAAATTCGAGGCCGCTATCGGCAGGAAGGTTGAGGGAGAGTTCTACGATATGCTTCGAGTTTTCACCGAATAGGCCGTTGAGATTTTGGCTATACGGCTTTCCTACGGAGGCATTCGGCAGCCGCTCATTGAGCTTCACTCGCACTGCTGGCGAGAGTGGCGGCACAACAGGAACGGCTTCGGGCACCACAACTTCCGCAACAGGCACCACAACTTCCGTAACAGGCACCACAACTTCCGGCGCAGGTTCGGCGACTACGACGGGCGCGGCGTTTTCCGCCAATGGTACGGGCGGGGCTTCCTGCACGGGAATTTCTGGGTTCGCGGCGGCTTTGGACTCTTGGTGCTCAGATGACGACATGGACTTCTTGTGGTGGTGGTGGGAGGGGTAAATTGGCGGTTGCGCCCATGCTCACGGCTCCCGAGGTGACGGTATCAGAGACGAATTTGAAGAAGCTGCCAAACGTGGAGCTGTTCATCGTGTCGAGCGTGACGACATGATCGGCGACTTTGCGAAGCGGTTCCTCTTTGGCGTGTGCTCCGGCGGCGCAGGCGATGATCGTGGCAAAGCCTTTGGTTCGAGTTTTCGCCGACCATTCATTATAGACGGCGATATCGGCTGGCTTGCCATCCGTCATAATAAAGAGCAGTGGTCGCCAGTCGCCTTTGCGCTCCGCCGTGGAGCGGATGAGTTCTCGGTCGAGCGAGCCACAGAGCGATTTCAGCGCCTCGCCGAGATGCGTCGGCCCAGTTTCGGGGCACTCAAGGAGCGGCATCTGAAAATCCTCTAAGCTCGTCAGCGGGCAAAGCACCTTCGCCTCACGGTCAAAAGTGATGAGCGAAAGATACACCGATTCCAGCGCGTAAGGGTCTTGCCGAAGGCCAGAAACCAGCGATTGCACGCCGACTTTCACAGCCTCAATCGGCTCCCCTCGCATAGAGCCGGAAGTGTCGAGTAGGAGATAAACGGGTAGGCGACGGGACATGGATTAAACGACCACTTTGATCTCCGGCGGTGGCGGCGGGAGTTCGCCGAGGCCGGTGACCTCTTTGCCGCCTTGCTCGACGCTCTTGCTCGATACGCTGACGGATGCCGTCACCCATTTGAAGAACGCGGTAATGGATGATGAGTCCGATGTATCAAGCTTTACGACGCTTTCCTCACCAGCGATTTGCTTGAGCACGCTCACGTCCGCAGCGTCCACGGCGCAGGCGACGACGACGCCCCATTTCTCCTGTTTGAACCGTGCGAGCCCCTTCTGCCAATCATCAGTCGGCTGTCCGTCCGTCATGATGAAAACCATTGCCCGCCAGTCGCCCTTTTGGTCGGCGGTCGTTTTGGCGACGTTCTTTTTCGCGCTCTCCGCGACACACGAAAGCGCCGCCCCGAGCGACGTTCCGCCGCTGGCTTGGATACTCGGTGGCTGAAAAGCCGTAAGCTCCGTAAGTGGCACGACTTCCTTCGCGGAGGAGTCAAACGTGATGACAGCCAGATACGCCGTCTCCAGCGCGTAAGGGTCTTGGCGCAGGCCAGAAACGAGCATTTGCATCCCGTTTTTGACTTGTTCGATGGGTTCGCCGGACATGGAGCCGGAGGTGTCTAGTAGTAGATAAACAGGAAGTCTTCTCATGGTAATTTAGTTAGTTGGTACGTGTTGTTTCAAGAGTGGCACAAAGCTGTCGAAAGGATGCGCCTCGCCGATGGCGCGGAATTTCCAGCCGCCGTCTTTGCGATACACTTCGCCAAAGACCAGCGTGGCTCGCCCGGCATACGACGGATCGGCGTTCAGCGAATAGCGGGCGATTTCCTTCCCCTTAGCATCTACCGCTCTCATGTAGGCGCTCTCCACCATTCCGAAATGCTGGCTCTTTTTCATCCCCTCGTAGATGCAGACCATGAAGAGGATTTTGTGATAGGGCTCGCCGATGGAATTGAGCTTCACGACGATCTGCTCGTCGTCCTGCACTCCAGAACCGCCGATGCGGTTATCGCCGCTATGGGTCACGTTGCCTGTGGGGTGGCTCAGGCTGTTGAAAAAGACCACATCGCCGCCTTGGAGACGCTCATTCCCGGCAGTCGTTATCTTGTCGTTCTTATCGAGCACGAATGCGATGGCATCGAGGTCGAGTTCCTCAGGTTTTTTTGCAAAAAGACTGCCCAAGAGTCCGCTCTTTTTCTGAGCGATTTTCCAGCCGAGGCCGATGGTGATGGATGACAGATCGTGCTCATCTTTGCTGAGGTTGATCGTCTGCCCTTTGGTGAGATTGATAGCCATAATGAATCAGGAAAAACGCTTCGCAAATTTCTTCACAAAGGAGTCGAGCCCACCTGTGGAGCCGATGCCAATCGCCTCAAACCGCCAAGAGCCGCCCCGCTTGTAAAGCCGTCCAAACTCAATCGCCGTCTCAATGGAAAAATCCTCCGCAAGCTCATATTTGCAGAGTTCCGAGCCATTCGCCGCATCGCAGATGCGGATGAAAGAATTGCGCACCTGCCCGAAGTTCTGCTTCCGCTCGGCAAACTCATGAATCGTCACCGTGAAGATGATTTGGTCAATGCGAGCATCCACCCGGCCCAAGTCCACAGTGATGATTTCGTCGTCGCCCTCAGAGTTGCCGCCTGTGCGGTCGTCGCCGGAAGACTTTACCGCACCATCAGGCGAGCCGTTTTCATTGCCGTAAAACACAAAGAATTGTTCCGTCGGTATTTGCCCATCCTCCCCGAGCATAAATGCCGAGGCGTCGAGGTCGTAGTCTTGGCTTGAGGCGTTGGAATTGGGGTCCCAGCCGAGGCCCACAGAGAGTTTCTGAAGGCCGATGTCTATGCGTTGTCCTTTGGTCAGTTGAATTGCCATATGCGTTGTGTGTTGTATTTTGTTTCAGTGAAATCCTCAGCAATACTTCGCTACAAAGCCGTCCAGACCGCCCGTCACGGGTAGCCCGGTAGCCTCAAATCGCCATGCGCCGTTGCGCTTGTAGAGCCGCCCAAACTCCAGCGCCGTCGCCGTAGAGAAGTCTTCGTCCAGCTCATACTTACAAATCTCCTCTTTCGTCGCCGCGTCGTACACGCGGATGAACGAGTTCCGCACTTGCCCGAAGTTCTGTTTGCGCTGTTCAGCGTCATGGATGGTGATCGCAAAGATTATTTGCTCCACATCCGCGCTCACTTTTCCCAGCTCGATTTCGAGCGTCTCATCATCCCCATCGCCCTGCCCACCGCGATTGTCACCGCTCGTCGTCGTCGAGCCATCTGGCGATACTGGGTTGTTGTAAAAAACAAAATAATCCCCCGAGGGACACTTCCCGTTTGCGCCAACGAGAAACGCGCTGGCGTCGAGGTCGTATTCAGATTGAGAAAGCCCGGTATTCGGGTCCCAGCCGAGCCCGACGCCTACTTTGCGCAAGCCGATGTCTGCGCGTTGTCCTTTGGATAGATTGATAGTTGCCATGATGATGTGTGTGTGTGTGTTTGGGTTACTGTGCGCCGCCTTCCGCCGGTTTGGACTGGAAGAGCGAGAAGATGAATTTGAACGGGGCGAAGATGAGGCCGAAGACGAAGTTCGACACCGCTGCGTAGCCGATGAACGGTACGCGCCCTATTTTGAGCATCGGGGAAACCACGGTCCTCATCGCTTTCGATTCCGAGTAGAAAATAGACAGCGCGAGGATGATGAGGATGCCGACAAACTTCTGTAACGCGGTGACATGAACTGGATGCGCAAGCCCAAAAACGGTGTGCGCGGAAAGTTCAACAATGAGAATGAAGCCCACGTAGCCGATGAGCAAAAAGGCGGTGGATTCCAAGATCGGGAACCGCTCAATCAACTTGATACACCATCCCGCCACGAACCGCAGAGCGAGGATTCCGATAAATACGCCCGTGCAGACGACCCACATTTTCGGGCTCATGGCCACCGCCGCTACCACATTGTCCACGCTCAGGCTCAGGTCCATTATCTCAATCGAAACCACGGTTGCCAGAAAACCTTTCGCTGCAACCGCTCCGACAACTGCCCCCTCATCGCCGTCTCCCTCTTCTTCGGCCTCTTTCGCTTCGCGCGCCTTTTCAGCAAAGAAGCTCGCCATGAGGTGAATCAGATACGCCGCGCCGACGATTTTCAGCCACGGGTTATCAATGATGTATGAGGCAAACGCCAGCGCCAGTCCCCGGAAGGCATAGGCCCCAATAATGCCCCACCGTAGCGCAAGGAACTTTTGCTTTCCCGGCAAATGGTTCGCCATCGCGGCTATCGCGAGGGCATTATCAACTGAGAGTAACCCCTCAATGACGATGAGAGATATAATGATGGGGATTGCTTCGATGATTTCGGGCTGAGTGAGCATGGAATTAGGAGGTTTTTAAGGATCGTGACGGTTGGTTTCTTATACTGTCGGTGGCGTGGGTGACGGCGTGGGCGGGGCGGGAGGGGGCGTCGGGGAGGGGCCGTGGACGGCATCGACTACTAGGCGGGCTTGTTTCCGTGCGCTGATGAAGAGGCGGGCTGCTTCTGTAGTGTCCATTTGGAGCGCGAGGTCGTCCATATCGGTGAGCGTTTCCATGTGCGCGGCGACTCGCGTGGTGAGGTCGCGGAGGTGG
>JAYSTZ010000947.1:0-5146 GCA_043719365.1 Verrucomicrobiaceae bacterium
CGCTGCGCGCTAGGTAGGTCGGCGTATGAATTCGCCGCTCCATGACGCTTTCCGCTATTCCGTCGGCCTTCTCTTTCGATGGGGCTACCCGCGTACCCGCGGCAATCCGCAGAGATCGTCTCTTTCATTTCGGAAGACGGTATTCAGTATGAACAGCGCATGTCCTACTCCCCGTCTTCTTCCGACTTCCACGGAACATAATCCGCTACAAATCGGCGGCGGAATTCCGCGAACGTGCCGGCCTCAATGTGGTCGCGAATGCGCTGCATGAGGTTGAGATAAAAATGCAGGTTGTGCAGCGAGATGAGTCGCAGCCCAAGGATCTCGTTCGCCTTTACCAAGTGCCGCAAATAGGCGCGCGAAAAATTGCGGCAGCAGTAGCATTCGCAGTTTTCCTCCAGCGGCTTTTCATCCATCGCAAACTCTGCGTTTTTGAGGTTCCGCGTTCCCGTTTCCGTGAACGCCGTGCCGTTGCGGGCGATGCGCGTGGGCAGTACACAATCGAACATATCCACGCCCCGCGCCACCATCTCCACGAGCTGCGGCGGCGTGCCCAGGCCCATCGCATACCGCGCACTCGTCGCGGGCAAAAACGGCTCGGCGCTTTCCACGGCTTTCATCATCTCCGCCTCCGGCTCGCCCACGCTCACTCCGCCAATGGCGTAACCGTCGAACCCGATCTGCACCAGCGCCTCGGCGCTCTCACGGCGCAAGTCTGCGAAGCTGCTTCCCTGCACAATCCCGAACTTCAGCCCCGGCGTCTCGACTTCTTTGCACATGCGCGCCCATTTCAGCGTGAGAGCAAGCGACTTCGCCGCATAGTCGCGCTCGCAGGGAAATGGCGGGCATTCGTCAAACAACATGCAAATATCGCTGCCGAGCGTTGCCTGGATTTCCATCGACTCGCGCGGACCGAGGAACATCGGCGAGCCATCGAGATGATTTTGGAAATGGACTCCCTCGGGCGTAATCTTGCGCAATTTCGCCAGCGAGAAAACCTGAAAGCCACCGCTGTCCGTGAGGATCGGGCCGTCCCACGCCGTGAACCTGTGCAGCCCGCCGAGCTTCTTCATCACCTCCATTCCGGGGCGCACGAAAAGATGGTATGTATTACCAAGAATCACTTGCGCCTTCAGCTCGCGGAGTTCCAGCGGCGACACCGCCTTCACCGTGGCCTGCGTGCCTACGGGCATAAAAATGGGCGTTTCGATGACGCCGTGGCGCGTCACCAGCCGGCCGCGGCGGGCTTTGGAGGAGTCATCAGTTTTGAGCAGCGTGAACATTGGCGCGGAGGAAATGCGAAGACGCGGCAAAGCAGAAGGACGAAGTTGCAGGAACGTCCGTTTTTCCGATCCTCGCCATGCAGCCAACTGTGACTGACGAAAAAAAAAGCACTCGCCGCTTGGCAAGCGCGTGCGGCCCGCTATTTTCCCGCCCCTTTCCACTTTTCCGAATACACATGAACGTCGAATTTGAAGCTCTACCAAACTGCCTCGCAACACTGAAAATCTCCGTCGCCCCCGACGCCGTGACGAAGACCATGTCTGAGGTCGCCAGAAATTATACTAAATACGCAAAGCTGCCCGGATTCCGCGCTGGCAAGGCTCCCCGTTCGGTCATCGAACGGAAATTCTCCAAGGAGATCAAAGAGGAAGTCACCAAGCAAGTGCTCTCCGATGGCTGCCGCGAGGCGATCGAGGATAAGGGCCTTCGCGTCCTTCAGCTTTCCGAAGTGGAAGAGGTCGTGTGGGGAGATGATTCATCGCTGCAATTCCGCGCGACGCTCATCCTTCATCCGCAGTTCGACCTTCCTGACTACAAAGGCATCCCGGTTACCGTCCCGAGCGCGGAAGTGACCGAAACCGAGATCGACGAAGCCATCGAGAATCTGCGCGACCAGCAGGCGGATTTCCCGGATGTCGAGCCAGCGCGCCCGGCTGCGATGGAAGATTTCGTCGTCGTGGACTATGACGGCACGATCGACGGGGAGCCCGTTCACGTGAAGTTTCCGAAAGCCGGCAAGCCGCTTTCGCACAATGCGGATTTCTGGATCAAGATGACGGATGAAGCGTTCTTCCCCGGCTTCTGCGAAAAGCTCGTCGGCACGAACATCGGCGAGACTCGCGAGTTCGACATCACCGTACCCGCCGACTTCCCGGTGGAAGGGATGCCCGGAGTCGTGGTGCATTATAAAGTGACACTGAAAGGGCTGAAGACCCGCACGCTGCCCGCGCTCGACGACGCATTCGCCGCTGGCATCGCCGAAGGCAAATCGCTCAACGAACTCCGCATCATGGCCCGCGAGGAACTCCAGCGCCAGAAGCACGGCAACATCGACGCAGCCAAGCGCAACGGCGTGATGAGCGCCCTGCTCGCCAAGGTGGAATGCGAACTGCCGACCGCGATGGTCCGCAACCAGACGCAATCGATCCTCCAGGAAATCGTCCGCGAGAACCAGACCCGTGGCGTCGCCGAGGAAGTGATCAAAGAGCACGAGAAAGACCTCCTCGGCAGCGCCGCACAGAGCGCCCGCGACCGGATCAAAGGCACATTCGTTTTGCTCCGCATCGCCGAGCAGGAGAAGATTCAAGTCACGGAGAACGAACTCCGCGCACGAATCAACTCGATGGCCCGCAAATACCAGATGCCCTTCGACAAAATGCTGAAGGAGCTCCAAAAGCGCGGTGCGATCGACCAGATCAGCGAAGAGATTCTGTCCGCCAAGACGCTTGATTTCGTGGCGAAAGAAGCCACCGTCTCCGTGTCCACCGAGGCTCCCAAGACCGAAGAGTCCAGCGAAGAAGCGAAGGCGTAATTCTTACACACTGCCATGACATTCCAATCGAACAACGAGAGCGCAAACGAGAAACCAAAAGGCACTTACCATGTGACCGTCATTGATTCCGACGGACGCGGGGAACGCGCCTACGACATCTTCTCGCGTCTGCTCAAGGACCGCATCATTTTCCTCGGATCCGAAGTCACTGAACACTCAGCGAACGTCGTCATCGCGCAACTTCTGTTTCTCCAGATGGATGACCCGAAGAAGGACATCCATCTTTATATCAACAGCCCCGGCGGCAGCGTGACGGATGGACTGGCGATTTACGACACGATGCAATTCATCAGTTGCGACGTGAACACGTATTGCATCGGCATGTGCGCCTCCATGGGTGCGCTCCTGCTCTGTGCAGGCACGAAGGGCAAACGCTATGCGCTGCCCAACAGCCACATCATGATTCATCAGGCCAGTGGCGGGGCTCGCGGAACCGCGTCGGACATCGAACGGACGGTTGAATTTCTCTACAAACTCAATCGCCGGACGAAGCAGATTATTTCCCATCACACCGGCCAACCCGAAGACCGCGTGGCACTCGATTGCGACCGCGACAACTACATGACCGCAGCCGAGGCGAAAGCCTACGGACTCGTCGATGAAGTGGTCATGAACAAGAAGGATGTCCCGAACTTCGCCGAGCTGGTAAAAGGTCCGAAATCGGAGTAAGTCAGGGAACAGAACCAGCTTTCTCAGCTATACAATGGCCCGCGCTTCAAATCTAACCATGTGCTCCTTCTGCGGCAAATCGCATGCAGAAGTGAGGAAACTCATTGCAGGACCAGGAGTCTATATTTGCGACTCTTGCATCAATGTTTGCAAAGGTATCCTCGACAAAGAACTGAACGAAGAAGCCAAGCGCCACAGCACGCAACTTCGCGTGCCGAAGCCTGCGGAGATTCGCCGCAATCTCGACAATTACGTCATCGGTCAAGAGACAGCGAAAAAGACCCTCAGCGTCGCAGTCCACAACCACTACAAGCGCATCCTGCACAATAGCACCGTCGGCCAGGGAATCGGCAGCCCGCTGGATCCGCTCTCGGAAGTCGAGATCGACAAGAGCAACATCCTGCTCATCGGCCCCACCGGCAGCGGAAAAACGCTCATGGCCCGGACGCTCGCACGCGTGCTCGATGTCCCGTTTTGTATCGCGGATGCAACCACGCTCACCGAAGCAGGCTACGTCGGTGAAGACGTGGAGAACATCATTCTCCGCCTGCTCCAGGCTGCCGACTACGACGTGAAACGCGCGGAAATCGGCATCGTCTATATCGACGAAATCGACAAAATCGGACGCAAAACCGAGAACGTCTCCATCACCCGCGACGTGAGCGGTGAAGGCGTTCAGCAGGCGCTCCTGAAGATCCTCGAAGGCACCACTTGCAACGTCCCACCGCAAGGGGGACGCAAGCATCCGCAACAGGAATACATCCAAGTCAGCACGGAGAAAATTCTCTTCATCTGCGGCGGTGCATTTGTCGGGCTCAACAAAATCATCGAGCGTCGGCGTGGAAAGAAGATGCTCGGCTTCGGAGCCGCGCCACGCGACGAGAACGAACAGGATGTCGAAGTCCCCGAGAGCGAAACACTCCGCCACACCGAGCCGGAAGATCTCTTGCGGTTCGGGATGATACCGGAATTTGTCGGCCGTCTGCCTGTCATCACCGCGCTCGATCCGCTCACGGAAGACGAGCTCGTCTCCATCCTCACCGAGCCGAAGAACGCGCTCGTGAAACAATTTCAGAAACTCTTGTCGATGGAAGGCGTCAGCCTCACCGTCACGAAAGACGCCCTGCGTGCATTCGCCGAAGCCGCCGTGAAACGCGGCACCGGAGCCCGCGCGCTACGCTCGCTCTTTGAGCGAATCATGCGCGACGTGATGTATGATGTGCCGAGCCGCGAAGACATCGCGGAAGTCACCATCAACCGTGCAGTCGTCGAAGGCAAAAAGCTCCCGACACTCCGGCGCAAGCAGGACAAGGACGCAGCAGCGTAAATCGGTATTCTGCCTCATGCGGAGTGTCGTCTCTTCAACCCGTTTTATGGAGTGAATGGGACCGCGCTGGTCTGACTTGCTCCCACTACTCCACGGACCGCTCGTCATTGCCGGTGACCAGGTAATAGAGATTTTTCAGGAAGACTCCGGCGCACATTACCACCGCGCCGCATACGATGTAGAACGCATACCCGAAACGCATTCCATTCACATTCGCACGAATGCGGCCGAAGGACATCAGCCAAACCGTGAACACCGAAGCGGCCAGACCGATGCCCGAACAAATCAGCACGATGAACGCGCGCTTTCGCACT
>JAYSTZ010000948.1:0-13247 GCA_043719365.1 Verrucomicrobiaceae bacterium
GGCTGATCTAGGGCACCGGTGACGCGTTGTCGTGATTGATATACGGATTCGCGACCCAGCCTTTCACCCGGAAGGCAGGAGTCTGAAGCGTCTCGCGGAACGGCCCTTTTACCGCCTTGCCCGCCGCGTCTTTCAAATCGCCGCGCAGCCCGAGTTGAAAAGTGCCACCCAGCGCCGGAGCCTCAGTCGGTGTGAAGACGCCGCTTTGCGTGGAGAGCCACTTCCATTTTCCAGCGATCTTCGGCTGCACGACGAGCGGCGAATCTCCCTGCTTGCCGACAGTATCCTCGGCGACCATCGGATCGGAAAAGCGTAACTCGAATGCAGAGTCCGCACGCCATAATCGACCTTCGTGGATGAGTGTGACAGGACCCGCAAAAGCGGAGAGTGCGAGGACGGAAAGAGCGGCGAGAGTTTTCATGGCTTTGCTAGATACGAGGACAAGGTGGGATTCTTTCAAAATTTCTTTCAAAATACGAGAATCGTTTCGGGCTACCTTCTGCGGGGGTCTAATCAGGCTCCGTCCGGCGGATTGTTCCTGCGTTGAAACTCTTTCATATTTTTACGCTCGGAGTTGGTATCGTCGCTGTGAACGCGCACGGGGCGGAGCCGTCGTTTGAAAAAGACGTTCAGCCGATTTTCAAAAAGCACTGCTGGCACTGCCACGGCGAGGAGCCGAAACTCCGCGGCGGTGTGGACCTGCGGCTGCGGCGCTTCATGGACAAGGAACTCGACGGCGGCGGACACGTCATCGTCGCAGGCGACCCTGCGAAGAGCGAGCTGCTCGCGCTCGTGAAAAGCGGGGAGATGCCGGAGAAAGGCAGCAAACTCACTCCGCAGGAAATCGCCACCATCGAGCAATGGATCACCGCTGGCGCAAAGACGCTGCGGCCCGAGCCTGCCGAGCTTCCGCCGGGACCGTTCATCACCGAGGAAGACCGCTCGTATTGGGCATTCCAGCCGATCGTGCGCCCCGCTGTGCCGACGACTCCGAGCGAGGCACGCGTGCGCACTCCGGTGGACGCGTTCCTTTTTGCGAAGCTCCAGCCAGCGGGACTTTCGTTCGCGCCGGACGCGGACCGCATCACGCGCATCCGACGCGTTTGGCTCGACCTTCTCGGCATCCCGCCGACGTCGGAGGAAGTCGATGCATTCGTCGCCGATCCCGATCCCGCCGCGTATGAAAAGATGATCGACCGCGCACTCGCGTCGCCGCTTTACGGAGAACGCTGGGGCCGCCATTGGCTCGACACCGCAGGCTACGCCGATACGAACGGCGGCACCGAGACCGACTCGCGCCGCGAGCACGCGTGGCACTATCGCGACTATGTCGTGAAGGCGTTTAACGACGATAAGCCGTGGACGGAATTCATCACCGAGCAACTCGCCGGCGATGAACTCGCGAAGCTCACCTACGAGTCCACACGCGCTGGATTGTCCGACCGCTCAGCGATCCCGCTGCTCGCAGCCACGGGCTTTCTGCGAATGGCTCCCGACTCCACCGGCGATGGCGCGGACAACGCGCTCACGCGTAATCAAGTTGTCGCGGATACCGTGAACATCGTCACGTCGTCGCTGCTCGGAATGACGGTCGCCTGCGCACAATGCCACGACCATCGCTACGACCCCATCACGCACACCGACTATCATCGGTTGCGCGCGATTTTCGAGCCCGCACTCGATTGGAAAAGCTGGCAGAATCCCGCAGCCCGCCTCGTCTCGCTTTACACACCGGAAGAACGCGCCGCCGCCGAAGGCATTGAAGTCGAAGCAAAGAAGATCGAGGACGAAGCCCGTGCGCTCCGCGAGAAGCACAAAGACCGAATCTTCGAAGCCCGCCTCGCGAAACTCCCCGAGCCCGAGCGTCAGCAATACCGCGACGCACGCACCGCAAAGGACAAACGCACGCCGGAACAAAACCAACTTTTCAAAGACAAACCCGAGCTGAACATCGACGCCGGATCGCTCGACTTGTTTGACCCTGCCGCCGACAAGGAAGTGAAAGCGATGAAGGAAAAAGCGAATCAGCATCGCGCGAAAAAACCCGCCGAGCAGTTCCTTGCCGGACTTCTCGAACGCACCACGCCGCAGCCGCCCACATTCCTTTTTCATCGCGGCGACCACGACCAGCCAAAGGCGCAGGTGCCGCCGGGAGAACTGAGTATTATTGCCGGAGCGCCCGGAATCGTTTCGGACGATCCCGCGCTTCCCACCTCGGGCCGCCGACTCGCCTACGCGCGCTCGCTCACCAGCGGGAAGCATCCGCTCGTCGCACGCGTAATTGTGAACCGCGTCTGGCATCACCACTTCGGCCACGGAATCGTCGGAACGCCCGGCGATTTTGGACGCCTCGGCGAGCGCCCCACGCATCCGGAAATGCTCGACTGGCTCGCCGCCGACTTCATGGATGGCGGCTGGAAACTAAAGCGTCTCCACAAGCTCATCCTGCTGTCCACCGCCTACCGCCAGTCTTCCGTGAACGCGCCTGCAAAAGCCGCGGACATCGACGGACGCTTGCTTTCCCGCTACCCGCTCCGCCGTCTCGACGCCGAGACCACGCGCGATTCCATCCTCGCCGCAACCGGTCGCCTGAACCGCACCGCCGGCGGCGCACCCGAGCCCGTCGGCATCGACAAACTCGGTCGCATCGTCGTCGGCACTCAGGGCAAAAACGCAAACGGCGAGCCGCTCGACATCGTCCGAATCGGCGACCGCGAACTCCGCCGCAGCATCTACGTAGAAGTCCGCCGGCGCGCCCCGCACACGATGCTCGATACATTTGACGCGCCCGTCCTCTCGCCAAACTGCAACGCCCGCGCAATCACCACCGTCGCCCCGCAATCACTGCTGCTGATGAACGATCCATTCGTCGTCGAGCAAAGCGAAGCATTCGCCGCGCACCTCCGCACACTCGCCGAAGACCGCCGCGCCCGAATCATTATCGGCTGGAAGCGCCTCTTCTCCCGCGAACCCAGCGAACAGGAAATCACCACCGCCCTCGAGTTCTGGACCACCCAAATCGCCCTCCAACCCAAGACCTCAAAAGACCCCAGCCTCGCCGCCGCCGCAAGCCTCTGGCAGGTCCTGCTCGGCTCGAACCGGTTTTTATACGTGAATTGAAGCTAATATCACCGTTGAGAGATAAAGAAACTGCGGAGAGGAACGAATGGTAGCGGGGGCGTCCCGCCCCCGAGCGCCCAAGGGAAAAACGCTGTTTCCGCGTCGTCTCGGTTGAACCCGAGGACAAGCGAGCCGATTGCAATGGTTCCAGCTACAAGAATCACGGACAATAGAGTGCGGGACAAACTCATGCTCGGACATTACCAATATCAGAGGAGGGTGGCCACAAATTATCCGCGAGAAGGTCAGCCGGGGTGTGATTAAAAGTGGAATGCTGCTGGCAGTAGAACAGGCATCCTGCCTGTCGGGGTGGGATGGGGCTTCCAGCCCGTCCAGAGCGACGTGCAGGAGCCTTTGCGGTGTCCTTTGCGAAGGGACGAGGGGAAGCTGGACAGGCTGGAAGCCTATCCCACTCCGACAGCCTAGAAGGCTGTCCTACTACCGTCGCGCGTCGCGCTTCCATTCCACTTTTAATCACACCCGTCGGGCCGTCATATGGTTGCATTCAGGAAGCCCCTAATCGCGAGCAACTCGGTGGATTGTCCCTGCGTTGAAAACCACCCGTCTTCTCGCTCTCGGACTTCTCTTTTTTTCCATCTCCGCGCTGGCCGCCGACTGGCCGCAGTTTCGCGGGCCGACGGGGCTGGGTAACACGGACGAGCGCGATTTGCCGCTGAAGTGGGATGCGAAGACCGGAGAGGGAATCGCCTGGCGGGTGGAGTTGCCGAAGAGCGACAATGCGTGGTCGTCGCCGATTGTCGTCGGCGGAAAAGTGATCGTGACTTGCGTGCAAAACGAGCCGCTTACGCATCGCGTGCTTTGCTTTGATACTGCCAGCGGCAAGCAGCTTTGGAACACCGCTGTGCCGCCGGGACCGTGGATTTTGAAGGACCTGCGCGGCGGCTATGGCGCGCCGACTCCGTGCAGCGACGGGAAACGCGTGTTCGTTGTGTTTGGCTCGGCGGTGGTCGCGGGGCTGGACCTCGAAGGGAAGCTGCTATGGCGGCGCGAGCTGGAGAAATTTGCGTTCGATGTGGCTCTCGGGGCGAGTCCGATTGTGTATGGAGACACGGTGATTTTGGACTGCGACCAGACGGCGAAGACGTCGAGCATCGTGGCTTTTGACGCGGCGAGCGGTGGGATAAAATGGGAGGCGAGGCGCCCGGATACCGGCTTCTCACACAGCACGCCAGTCATCGCGAAAGTCGCGGGCAAACCGCAGATGTTCGTGGCTGCAAGCAATGCATTACAGGGCCTCGACCCGACAAATGGCGCGGTGCTTTGGACATGTCCCGCGCCGGGCGATGCGGCGTCGCCGGCGTTTGACGGGACGCGCATTTACTCCGACAGCGGACGCGGCGGAAAGGGCGTGTGCGCGGAGCCGGGCACGGGAAAAATCGAGCCGCTCTGGATTTATCCGCAGATTCCCGAAGGACTCTCATCGCCGATTATTGCGGGTGGCCTTGTGTGGCGGACGCATTCGCCGGAGATCCTGAAAACGATCCGCGTCGCCGATGGCACGCTGGGGTTTTCCGAGCGACTCGCGGGCATCCCGACTTACGCCAGCCCATTCGCCACTGCGGATGGACGCGTCTATTTCGCGAGCGCGGGGAAAACGTATGTGCTCAAAGTGGGCGACAAACTCGATGTCCTCGCCGTCAATGATCTCGGCGAAGATAACCGTGCCAGCGCTGCCGTGAGCGCCGGTCACATCTACATCCGCGGCGATAGAACGCTCACCTGTATCGGCACCAAATGAAAACCACACTCGCACTCGTCGCATTCACTTTCACCGCCACGGCTGGCGAATGGACCAATATTTCCGACGCCACGACGGCGACTGTGAAACCCGGTTACGCGGGGCCGACGGCGGGGGTTGTCGCTGACCGGGTGACCGGCGATGTGTTCATGGTGGTGAGCGACCAAGGGCTGTGGCGCAGCAGCGACCATGGCGCGACGTTTACGCGCTGCGATGGCGGTGCGATCGGCGGACGGTGCGAGACGGGATGGGCTTTGCAAGTGGACCCGGCGGGCAGGCGGCTCGCGTGTTTCATGATTTACGGCAGTAGCGCGATGACGACCGACGGCGGTGCGACGTGGGCGAAATTCAAAGTCACGCATCTCGACTTCGGTGCAGTCGATTGGGCGGATACCGGCAAGTGTTTGCTCGCCATCCGCCACGAGAGCGGCGGTGTGCTCACGACGAGTGACGACGCAGGCGCGACCTGGAAGGACTTGGAAAAAGGATTCGGCGGATGCGGTGTGGTCGATCACGCCACGTTCCTCGCGACCAAGGAAAAAGAGCCGGGCATTTTCCGCAGCACGGATACCGGCGCGACATGGACAAAAGTGTCCGACGAGAAGCCGTTTGCGCCGGTCCCGGTTGTTGTGGATGGCGCCGCATATTGGCCCGCAGGAAAGTCGCTGCTTGTTTCCCGCGACAAAGGTGCGACTTGGACGGCGATATCCGTGGAAGCCACGCATGGCCCGGTCTTTGGCAAAGACTCCACGCATTTCATTGTCGCGGGAAAAGCGGGCATCTCCGAGACGCTCGACAGTGGCAAGACGTGGCAGATCGCAGCGCCGCTGCCCGCTGGCTTCACAACGAATCGCGTCGGCCCGAACTACGCGTGGGATCCGAAAGCGAACATCTTTTACGCATCCACGATGATGAAGCCGATGTTCGCATTTCGCCGCTGAGCGATTGCTTCGAATGAACCGCCCCGAGCCGTAGCGCTTCGTGACGCGACGGTTCCGCTGAGGCGAATCAATCTACGATCAGCGTGACCGTCGTATCGCCTCGAAGAGCCTTGGAATATGGGCAGGTTTTGTGTGCATGCTCCATGATGCGCAGAGCATAAGTCGCATCCACGCCGGGGAGTTTCGAATGCAACTCGACCGCGATCCGGTAACCGCCTTCGTCATCTTCTATGAGACTGACGAGAGCCCTGACCGTGGAGTCTTTGAGCGGCGTGCAAAGCGTCTCCGCAGCGTTCATCAAGGCACCGTGATAGCAGGCCGAATATGCTGCGGCGAAAAGCAATTCGGGGTTCGGTCCGCGCTTCTCGATTCCTTCCTCCATGGGATTTCCCAAGGTGACATTGAGCAACGCGTCGGGCGACTCAATCGTGCCCGAACGCCCGCCCTTGGAAATGGATTCTGCTGTAAACAAAGTCTTCATCAATCGGAAGAATATGCCGCACGAAACAGTCTCGTATGGGGCAAAACCCTACCCTGCTCCATCCAATGGGCGTCATCGAGAATCGACACGGAGCAACCAAAAATGCAGGAACTCGGGTGCGCCAACACACACCATGAATCGAAAACACTGCGTCATCCTCGCGCTCATCGCCGCTTTGATCGGCTTCGCATCAAAAGCGGAGGCGCATCCCGATTTGCAGAATGCGATGTGGGTGCAGTTCGAGCCCGCCGGTGTCCGCGTGGCGCTCAACGTTTCGCTGAAGGAACTCACCGTTGCGCAAGGTGTGAAGCTCGCTGCGGATGGAACGACCGATGCCGATGCGCTGGAACTCGCGAGCGACCGTCATTTTGAATACCTGCTGCGTCATCTCACGGTATCGGTGGACGGGAAGCCGCTCACCGGGAAGTTCGTGAACCTCACGCCGCCGATCACCGTGGGCGATGTGGAGAAGACTGCGTTTATGTATGAGATCGAGTATCCACTCAACGGCCCGCAGCCTGCCGAGGTAAGCTTTTTCCACGATATGCTCAAGGAATGGCCTTACTCCCTCGGAGCCTCATGGGAGGTGAGCTACGCGATACGGGTGAAACGCTCGGACTCGAGCGACGTTTCCGCGTGGCTCCTGCCTGCGCGAAAGGCGACGCCGATTCCGACGGGCTGGACTACCTCCACACCAAACGCGGACGACTGGCGGACATTCGGCGAGTATCTCCGGCACGGAGTGATGCACATTCTTACGGGATACGATCACCTGCTTTTTGTTGCGGCGCTCGTGATTGCGACGGCGAGTTTTTGGGAGATGGTGAAAGTGATCGCCGCCTTTACGCTGGCGCACACGCTGACGCTCGGGCTTTCGGTTTTCAATGTGGTGCGGCTTTCATCGTCCGTCGTGGAGCCGCTCATCGCTCTTAGTATCGTGGTTGTCGCGCTGGAGAATGTCTTCCGCCGTCGGCAAGGCCTATCCCGGATGCGACTCGCCGTTGCATTTGGCTTTGGGCTGGTCCACGGGCTTGGCTTTGCAGGCGGACTGCTCGACGCGATGTCGGGACTCCCGCCCGTTGGGATATGGGTCGCGCTGGTTGCATTCAGCATAGGCGTGGAAATCGGTCATCAGGCAGTAGTGCTTCCCTTGTTCGCCATGCTCTCGATCGGGCGTGCAAAAATGGGCGCGGCGTCCCGCGATGATATCTTGCGATACGGATCAGGGCTGATTGCGTTCTGCGGGGCCTACTATCTCGTTGTGGCATTGCGAACATGAGAGTCGATTTCTCCACGACGGATCTGGTGAGCAGTGCGTCAAAGCGGGGAATTATTCCGATTTTACCCGTCCTTTAAAAAAGAGGGCTCCAAGATTCATTCCAACTTAACAATCATGGTGTCCTCGTCGGGAAATCCACGGAAACTTTGGTCAATGAAACTCACATCACTTCTCACCCATGCCGCTCTTGGCATGATGGCTCTCGCGACAGCAGCGCACGCCGACCCCCAGCTCACTTCCTGGTTCACCGCTCACTCGGGGAGGTATGCGCGAATTTATCAGACCGCTGCGAATGAGGCCACTGGGCCGACTGCGACTGTCACGACTTGGAGCCGCGGCACGGGTCATCAGCGCGCTGGTGGAAGGGCGGCACTACGCGCCGCCGATGTGCACGTCGTGCTGGAAAATCCGTAGCGCCGACTGAAAAACAAATCGTTTGCGCAGGGGACGGTGGAGCTCGAATCGCCGGAGGTCGCCGCGATTCCGCGGAGCGCGGTGCTGTGTCCGGGGGAATTCGCCGCGCGTGTTTGTGGAAAAGGCGGAGGGCACTTACGAGCAGCGCAACGTGAAGCTCGGACGCTCGGGAGACTTGCTGTGGGAAGTGCTCGACGGCTTGCGCGAGGGCGGGTTCGTCGTAGTGCGGGGGATATGCTCATCGACAGTCAGGCGCAGCTCGACGCGATGGTCGAGCTGCCGACCTCGGAGATGAAATAGACGATGATCGATGTGATCATTACATGGTCGCCAAGGAACTGCTTCCTCGTGGTGTGCGCCACGCTGTTTCTCGTGGTGTTTGGTATCAAGCGGGATTTGCAAAAGTCCGCTTCATCCCCAAGCCGTTAAGCAGGAACTATCCGAAAATCGGCAGCGGCTTGAGCCCGTAATCCGGAAAGATTTTCTCCATCGAGTCGGCAGGGGCTCCATGCTTCGCAAGGATCGGCGCAAGGATGTCGCGGTAGTTGTTCCAGACGGGGAGGTCGCCGGGATCATCAAGCATCTCGCGGGTAAGGCCATTCCAAGTGCCGAGCATCTTGCCGCCGCTCACTCCGCCGCCCATTGCAAACATCACACCGCCGCGTCCGTGGTCGGTGCCTAGGCTGGCGTTCTCACCGAGACGACGGCCAAACTCCGTCATCACCACGACCGTCGTCGTGGCCATGCGTGCGCCCATGTCGCGGCGGAATTCGGCGAGGCCGGTGCCGAGACTCTTGATGTTGGAATCGATAACAAGATTCTGGGTGAAGTGCGTGTCCCAGCCGTTCAAATCAACGCTCGCAGCATCAAGACCGACGTCCGCTTTGATGAGCTGTGCGACTTGCCGCAAGCCTTGGTGGAAGCCGTCCTTTTCCTCGTATGTCGCGCCGTTTGCCGGCGCGGCCTTGGTGTCGATGGATTCGATGCGGCGGATGGCGTCGAAGGTGGATTCGGCTGCGACGCGCAGCGGGCCTTTCTCCAGTTCATAGAGCCGACGGAGTTCATTGGGGAAATTCGGCGTTGTTTTCTGTCCGAAGGAAAACTCTGAGAGTCGCTGAAATGCCGCCGCGCTCGGGGCACCGGAAAGCACTTCTGGCATCGTAGGCGAAAGCGCGACTGCGCTGAGTGGAGAGCGGCCCGGTCCGCGGGCACGGAGAAAACGCGCGAGCCATCCGCCAGCGACGAACCCGCCGTGCTCCATGAGGTCCTGCGCCTCGAAGTGCGAACGCGTCGTGTCTTCGCAGCCGGCGGCGTGGATGATGGCGAGGTCGCCTTCTTTCCATGCGGCTTCCAGAGGAGCGAGATTTGTGTTGAGGCCGAACTTTCCGTCGAGCGCGATGGTGTCCTTTTTCTTCAGCGCGAGGCGGGGCCTGGCTTTGTAGTAATGGTCGTCCTCGGTGGGCACGACGAGCGTGAGGCCGTCTGCGCCGCCGCGAAGAAAGACGACGACGAGGGTGCGCTTATCGTCGGGATTGGAAGAGAGATTTGCGAGCATAGGTCAGCAGTGTTGGAAGCCGGGCGAGGCAAGCAGGAGCGCAAGACCGTCGCCGGATTTTAGAAATGCGTCCGATTCATCGGCAGTGGCGCTGCGATTCAGCAGGGTTGCCATCAGCGCGGAATCGCCGCCGAGCTGGCGCTGTAGCTTGGTGCGCTCGATGCTCGTGCCGTCGATTTTGTTGTTAGAGAGTGCGAGTGCGAATTTCCACCGCCAGAGAAGTGTGGACTGCCACGCGGAAGCCTCGATCGGGTATCCGTCGGGCGTGGGGTAGCGAAATGGAGCCTGGCCCATCTTTTCAAAGAATTGCTGCACGCCTTTATCGCCGTCGGTTTGCGCGTTTGTGGCCCGCAGTGCGGAGACGACAAAGTGAAACGGGCGTTTCAATTTCACGCCTGCCGATGCGTGGAACTCCGGTGTGGCAAAGATGGCGCGGAGCGTGGGTTTGATGTCGCCTTTGGTCTCGGTGAACTTCTGCGCGATGGCGCTGACGGCGCTCTCTGAGGGCTCGTCGGCGATGAAGCGCTTGCAGAGCTTCGTGGCGATAAAGCGCGCGGTGCTCGGGTGGTTCGCGACGATGTCGATCACGCGTTCAATGTCGTGTTCGCCTAGGCCGCCGGGAATTTCCTGGCCGAGCACACGTTTCGCGCCGCCGTCATGGGCTTCGGGCCGGAAATAGACTTCGCCGCGATCCTTGAAGAGCTTTCCTCCGGGCATTTTGAAGTCGATAAAACCGCCGACTTTTTTCTTGGATCGCAGGGTCCATCCGCTGAGGCAGCGGGCGACTTCCATGACGTCGTTTTGCGAGTATCCGCCGTGGACGCCGAGTGTGTGCAACTCCATGAGTTCGCGGGCGTAGTTTTCGTTCGGCTTGTCGTCGGGCTTGCGCTTTTCGTTCGCCTGTCCGTCGAGATACCACAGCATCGCGGGACTGAGTGCGCTGGCGCGGAGCATGTCGCGGAAGTTGCCGAGTGCGTGCTTGCGGATGACGTCGCGGTCGTCGCTTGGCTTGCTCCAGCGGCAGTCGCCCTTGCCTGGATCGATGTTGAAATGATCGCTCCAAAACTCGCACATCACTTCGAAAAGCTGCTGATTGCTGTAGATGGCGCGCAGCGTTGTTACCCGGCGGAGGATGGGCGAAAGGGACTCGTCGTCCTCCTCGTAGTGTTCGCCGAGCGGCTCGCCCCAAAGGTCGCAGAATCGCGCAAGGGCGCGGTCGCATCGCCCGTTCTCGATGCTCTCGGGAGTGAGTTGCTCCTCGATAAATGCAGCCACACCCATCTTCGCGACGCGGCCGTAATCACCGGGCGCAGCGCCGAAAGTGAGGCGGTTTAGCGTATGAGCGACGGGATCGATTCCGGCGTTTGCGGGCGGCTGGATTTTTCCATCCAGCGGCTGGGCGAGGCTCATCCCGAAGTATTGCCGTCCGTCTTTGAGCAGGCCCTGTGCGCTTCGGAAGATCGCCGTGCTGAACGCTACGGCAGCCGCTCCGGTAAGCAGAAATTCGCGGCGGGAGACGGGTTTCATGCGAGTGACATTGATTCGGTTGCGGGCTTGGGAGACTTCCAAGGCTTTGCGATGAGGACTGCGCCGAAGCCGCTGGCGAGGGCGATGTGCATGAGGAATCCCCACCCGACGAATGGTGTGACGAATACGAGCGCAAGCATCACGCTGCCGCGGAGCGACTGGTTCCACATGGGTGCGTCCTTGGAAAGGTTGCGCCCGATCAGCAGTGCGAGTCCTGCGGTGCCTACGAAGGCCACCACGAGTCCCAAGTATCCGAGTATGATCGGAAAAATTGCGGCCCCGCCGAATTTTCCGGCGCTGATGAGGAGGATAAAGATCGGGCCGTAAGTAATGAGCCCGATGAGAGCCGCTCGAATGGGGCGCTCTTTATAGACGACCGCGATTTTTTCCACGGCCTGCGGGAAGAAGCCCGCCGAGACGAGCCAGTGGCCGATTAAGATGAGGAACAAAGCGAGGTGGACTCCGAGGAGTGCGAGGACGATTCCGGTATATGGCATGTGATAAAGTAAGGTTCATATGCGGAGACGCGGGTGAGCGCGTGGTGGTTACGGCGGGATCGCTGAACCAAAGTTATCGCAATCCGGAGGCGGACGGGGGATGATGCGCAGCGCATGGCTTCACTCGTCGAAACACTGGCCCTTATCGCCGATCCCACTCGGTTGCGAATGCTTCTGCTGCTGAGGCGGGAGGAACTCTCGGTCGTCGAGTTGCAGGAGATTCTCGGGATGGGGCAATCGCGCATTTCAAATCATCTCGCGCAGCTTCGGCAGGCGGGGCTTGTCGTGGATCGGCGCTCGGGGAAAAACAGCTACTACATTGCCGACGCCGACGCGCTGGCCGGACTCACAACCATTCTGGAATCCGTCGAGAGCGAGATCCCCGAGAGCGCGCACGACCGCGCTGCTGTCGAGATTGCGGTGAAGAAACGCAACGACCGGGCGCGCGAATATTTCAATAAACTCGCCGGAAAATTCGGCCGTACTTATGTGCCGGGGCGCTCTTGGAAAGCAGTTGCGGATTTTCTGTTTCTCCTCGTTCCGCCTACGACGGTGGCCGTTGATCTCGGTGCGGGCGAGGGCACGCTTGCGCAGCTTCTTGCGAAGCGGGCGAAGAAAGTGATCGCGGTGGATTCGAGCGAAAAGATGGTGGAGTTCGGAGCGAACCTCGCCCGCGAGCACGGCTTTGGGAATCTGGAATATCGGCAGGGGAATATCGAGTCACCGCCGGTGAAGCCGGAGACTGCGGACCTCGCGTTGCTCAGTCAGGCGCTTCACCATGCCGAGCATCCGGCGCGCGCGATCGCGGCAGCGTTCATGGTGTTGAAAAAAGGCGGACGTGTGGTGGTGCTGGACCTTCTCCAGCATCAGTTTGAGGAAGCCCGTGAACTATATGCGGATCGCTGGCTGGGCTTTAGCGAGACCGACCTTCACGCATGGCTGACGGATGCCGGATTTCGGGACATCGAGGTGACTGTGTGTGCGCGCGAAAAGGAGCCGCCGCACTTCCAGACGGTGATGGCTACCGGGCTGAAGTAGCTGCTATGGCGGGCCGTCAAGCGTCACAAAACCCGCGCGATTTCCGCGAAGGAATACTCCGCCTGCGGAGTTGGCTTTTTGACTCGCCGCACCGCTGAATGAGAATGTTTTGCGAAGGGCGGGGTCGAAGAATTTTCCTGTAAAGAGCCCGGTGCCTGCTGAAAACTTCAGCGTGGCTTTCTGGACGGTCGCGGTGTCCAGAACGGTTCCGGTCGCCTGGTTTTGCTGGAGCTGAACGCTCGCGGATAGGAAGGCAACGGCGCCCGATGGTGGCGAGGTAAATGAAGGTCCGCGGATGACGAGAGTTCCCGCGACGCCCGGTGCGAGCATCACCAGCCCGCCCCTCGGTGGCGGAGTGAACCGCGAGCCGTGAAGCGCGATCTGGCCGTCGATGAGGCCCGGTTCGGCTTTGAAAGTGGGCGGCTTGGACCAAACGAGATCGCCCGTGAGGTCGCTGTCGGTTTGCGTGCTGTCGTATGTGACCAGTCCGGAGAGATTCCCGAGTTTCTTCTCCACAGGGGCAAAGAACGGGAAGACGACCTCCGTTGCCGAGCGCTCGAAAAGGACGGAGCTAAACGAGATCGGCGCCGCATTACCGGCCTTGCCGACGAACTTCACTTTTCCGAGTTTCGAGAT
>JAYSTZ010000949.1:0-5142 GCA_043719365.1 Verrucomicrobiaceae bacterium
GGACAACCCGGAGTGCAATCTCGCCCTTCCGGACGGACGATTGGCCCGAGTGAAGAAGCGCCCGGCACGTTGAAACTCGACTTTGGAAAGTCGAGCTACCCGCGCCCCGACTTTCCGCGCCAACCGTTTCAACGTGCCGGGCGCTTCTTCACTCGGGCCAATCGTCCGTCCGGAAGGGCGAGATTGCACTCCGGGTTGTCCTCCCACGCGTAGCGAACCGCGACGGGCACTTTCACTTCCGCGCTGGAGACGATCACTTTATCGCCCTCGATCCGCGCGTTTGCCGGCTTCCACGCACGATCTTCACCCGCGATGCCAAAGCCTTTTAACGCGCCGCCTTTCGCCGCGAGTCCGCCGTTGGTGTGTGTAAATGAAACGACCACATCCGCCCCTTTCACCTCGTGTTTCGTGGGCAAAGGTCCGCTCGTGGCAGCGACCTTGCGGCCGTACACATCGGCTCCGCCGACTCTCGTATTTGCCTCGCCTTGATACCAAACGAAACCGCGGAGGGCATACGGAATGAGCGGCGCAATTTTGCCGTCGAAAAGCCCACCGGAACCTCCGCGATGGTTGCGCTGCACGAGTGGGTCGAGCGGCTGTTTTAGCGCGGGCTTGCCGTCGGCCTGTGCCTTCTCCGCCTCAAAATCCTGCGCCCCCGGAAACCTTCATCGCCATGTTGCGACTGACCCGAGCCGGGCCAGACTTCACCGGCAAGAACATCGTCCGCCATCGCGCTGCGGTCCGTCTTTTCCGATTTTACGATGAGTTTTGGCGCCGTCGCGTTTGATGGCATCGGGCCGAGCTTTACCGTCCATTTGCCATTTGCGTTGGCAACGGAAGTTTTCGTCTGCGCGCCAAAGGTAACGGTGACTTTCTCGCCTGCATCCGCCCAGCCTCAAACAGGCACCGGCTTAAAGTGTTGGCGTCGAGGCGCGGCGCGAGGCCCGACGCAACCGGCAACATGCGCTGGAGATGATAACACCGTCGGATGCATCATTGCATCCGCCCCGATCTGTTCGACGATGAGCGACTAGTAGCGGCGGCGATCGTAACGACGATCATAGCCGCGGTCATAGTAACGGGCGTTACGCTCATCCTGTGCGCCGCCGATCACGTTTCCTCCGAGCGCGCCGAGTCCGGCACCGATCGCAGCGCCTTCAAGACCGCGACCGCGTTGGTTGCCGATAATCCCCCCGGCGGCTGCGCCGCCTAGTGCACCGATGGCCGTGCCTGTCCGGGCGTTCGGTCCGCTCGTGCAGGATGTAAATATGAGTGACGAAAGAATAGTAACGAATGCGAGAATTTTCATGGCTTTCAATTTATGTAAGGACCGGCGGCGCGCCATAGGGTGAAACCCTACTTTCAGGTCGGAACGCTTGCTGCGGAGCAACGCTCGGCACCCGCAAAGGAACCCAATCACGAGTCCGTAGTTAACGCCGGATGAGCAAACCGATCATGAAGCCCGCGACGAGCGCAGTAAGCATGGCGGTCCGCGGCTGTTCGCGAACGTATGCTTCGCCTTCGTCATGCCAGGAGCGCGCCTTGATGCGTGCATCTTCATAGACCTCCTCAGCCCTTTCCTTGAAGTGCTCCGCCTTCTCCGCTGCTCCGGTTTTTAGGTCGCCGGCGATTTCCGAGACTCTGGCGGTCACGTCATGCGCGACCTCCGAGACCTTCTGTTTTACAGTCTCGAATTTGCCATGCGCTGTTTTAGCAGCCTCCTCCACTTCCAACTTCAGATCGGATAGTGTTTTTTGCAGTTGATCCGCCCCAACGCCGAGCCGGGACTGAAGGCGACCGAGGAATTCTTCCGCCTTACCCTCGGCAAACAGAAGATCGTCCTCGGTAAGTTGGGCATATTTCTGGCGAAGCTTGCCTTTGATTTCGTTCCAGGAACCGTCGAATGTGAATTTGTTCATACACTCGGATATCGAACCCGACATCACGATTGGATGGGTATTAAATCGATTTTTTGCAGTCACTGGAATGCCGTGCGGACAACGCATTTCCAGAAATCACGCCTTTCGGCAAACCCAAGTAAAAACAACCAATTCAATTATGAAAATAAACGACCTGACTCGCTCTTGCGTAAGCTTTGATAAAATGGCGGGCAAGCATCCGAGCCGAACCATCCTCGCAACGGTTAGCGCCGGCATCGTCGTCGGCGTGCTCGTTCGCATATTGTACGACCGCGAGAAGCATCCCACCCGCATCGAGACCGCAATCAACGCGGTGCATGGAATCGGCGATCGCGTGCGCCCTCTATTTCGCTAGAGGACGGCTCCGCGCGAATCGACACAAGCGCTCGTCCGGGATTGGACGAGGGGCGATAACCTACTTCCGGTCACGGACATCAGCGGCCTGTCGTTTGTTCCAAGGCATCCGGGAGATAATCATTCCCATGCCGCACCAGTCCGTGAAGCCGGAGATGAGCAATCCCACTCCGACAAATGCGGAGAGCCAGATGAAAACAGGGGCCACACGCGTAAGCAGCACGCTGAGCACAACCATTCCGCCGGCCGCGACTCGCACCTGGTTTTCCACGGAAAGGATTGCATTGCTACCGCGATTGACCGGCAGGCCTGCTTTGATCCAAGCCTGCGTGCCGCCCTCCACAATCTGGCACTGCGTGTAACCGATCTTCCCAAGCTTTTCCGCAGCCTTCTTTGAACGAACGCCCGAGCTGCAGAAGATGAAGATCGGCAGGTCCTTGGAAAAGCCGCTTTCCACGGGAAAAGTCTCTCCATCGATCTCGTCGAGCGGAGCGAGCTGCACGCCGGGGACGTGGACTTTCTCATGCTCCGCCGTTGAACGGACATCGAGGAGTTGAAGCTTCTGCTCTTTGAGAACCCGCTCGTGAAGCTGGCGCGGTGTGATTTCGGTCATGATTCAGGCTGCTTTGTTATACGAGCATTCGAGGTTGGGGCGTTACCCGACCGTTGCGCTTTGCTTGTCGAAATGGGCGCGGACCTTCGCGGAGATCTGTCGATCTGTCATCTTGTCATCGGTCTCGACGTCCACCTTGCGTTCGCCCGGCATTGAATGGGCCAGGCGTTTCTCCAGTTCACCTTTTGCCTCGCCGGGACCAAAAATCAGAAGCGATTCCGCAGCGTGGATGTGCCCAATGACTTCGTCGTAATAGACGTTCAACTGGTTTTGATACTTCCGATCCTGCGAGTCCTCGGGGATGGGCGAACTCGGGTCCTTTTCCACTTCCGAGAGGATGACTTTGACTTCGTCCTCCGGGGTCGAATTGAGAACGATGACTGCCTTCCGGTGGTCTATCCAAAGACCAATATGTGTTTTCATAGCGCGCAGGAATACCGCCGACCGTGAGCGCCGAGTATGGGGTGATTACCCCAAAACGCCGGACGCTCACGCCCGAACTCAGGCCTCGACAGCGAAGCCGATTTTCATCGTCACCTGCCAGTGATGCACCTTTCCTTTGTCAATATTGCCGCGGGTCTCCATCACTTGAAACCAGCTGAGATGCTTGAGCGTTTTGTGCGCACGCTTGATCGCCTCTTTGATTTCCAGTTTAGTCATGGTTGTGTTTGTGTTGTTTTTTGTTGGCCGTCGGAATGACGGCGAAGCGCACAACTAAAGTGCCGGGAGGGGCCGTTCCATGGGGAGAAACCCTACCGCTAGTTCATCCGCCAGAGCGTGAAGTTGAGGACCGCAGCGAAGCTCACCCACAGCAGGTATGGCACGAAAAGAGCCCCGGCGTCTTTCCTTACACGCGTGAAGGCAATCAATGTCGTGGCAATCGCCAGCCACAGCAGGATGATCTCTGCGAAAGCGAGACCGATCCAGTGCATCCCAAAAAACAGCGGGGTCCAAAGTGCGTTCAGCGCCAGTTGCAGGAGAAATATCCCAAGCACGCGCTTTTGTTCCCTCCATCCGCCTTTCTTCCACACCAGCCATGCGGCGACGCCCATCATTCCATAGAGGATCGACCACACGGGACCGAAAAGCCAGGACGGCGGATTCCACGATGGCTTTTGGATTCCCGCGTACCAACCATCAATCGAAACAAACACCACAGTCGCCGATGCGGCGAAACAAAGCGCCAGCCAGCCTGCCAGCGCCAGAGCCTGGACAAACATTCCCGGCGCGGATCGCTGCGGCCTCGCAGGCTGAAAATCGTACATGGGGTTCACACTGTCGCCGTGGCCGATCATTGTAAACAGGCCTCCCACGCGCCTTCCCGCGCAATTGCAGAAAGACTGGTTTGCGAGTGGTCGCGTCTCGAAATCAACGCAGACCGCACCACGCTCCTCAACTCCCCGATTGTAAACGGCTTCTCCAAAATCCCGACGCCCGCGGTTCCGTCGTTTAGCGCATACGAAGATGCCACGAAAACAACCGACGCCGATGGATGAACTGCGGATACCCACACGGCCAGTTCTGCGCCGGACATGTCCGGCAAGTCCTCGCTGGCGAGGAGCACATCAAGAGTCGGCATTTCGTCCGCGATCCTCGCTGCATCGGCAGCGTTCGTCGCGGTCCGCACTTCGTAGCCGACCCTCACCAGCAGTAGCTCGATGAGTTCACAAATAGCCTCGCTCTCATCCACGACGAGAATGGCAGCAGCAGTATAAAGATTCATGGCGTGGTTTTTAGAAGCTCTGTTCTGCGAGCAATCCCGCCTCCGCTGCGAGCCAGTGATCGAGGTCGCTTCCATGATTCCCGCCTTCCCGCTCGTAGTTCTCGAACGAGCGCTCGGCGACTTCCACACGAGAGTTCTCGCTATTGTATGCCTCCGAAATCGGGGAAGCGTCTTCGATAGCGATGGTCTTGGACTGAGTGCGTCTGTTGGTATTCATAGGGGGCGAATGTGTGGAAAATGCCCGCTGTTCACGATGGGGTGAAACCCTATGTTTGGAGGATGCAAACTTTGCACTGATGGGCATGGGTTCGTTGCTGCGTGTGGTTCTGCGCGTATCGAGCGACGCAGAATGACATTCGCTCCGGCTCTGCGAGCCTTTGATGGCCGCCGCTATTTGTCCCCGGGAAGCTCCAGCGCCGCCGTAAGGGTTTCGGGGAATTCAAACAGTCCCCACCCTGAGATCGCTGCCTTTGGAGCGAATTCCTACCTCCCGTAATCCTTTCGGAAACAGGCATCCAATTCAGCGCCCAGCG
>JAYSTZ010000950.1:0-5142 GCA_043719365.1 Verrucomicrobiaceae bacterium
TCTCGCCGATACAAATCCGCGCGACAACGCAGACCGGCTGCGTATCACGAACTTCAGCCGCACGTTGGTGGGACTACTCGACCAAGACGCCGCGCTGACATGGACGAGCAACCCGTCGCGTTGCTACCGGATCGAGCACCGCGATAATCTCGCGAGTGGCGCTTGGCTGGATAGCGGCACGCTTTTCGTCGCAAGTGGAGTGACTACGAGCATCGTGATGACGGAGACAGCCGTGCCACAACGATTCTACCGCGTTACTGCGCAGAAGCCGCTATCTCCGTGAGCTATTTGTCGCCGCTTTCTTTCATGCTCCAAACGAGCGTGTCGCCGCGCTGAAGTGCGCAGGCGAGGCGGGTGCCGCCGGGGCTGAAGAACAGCGCACCGGGAGCGGTTGGGCCGGAGTAGAGCTCTTCGACCATGCGGCCTGTTTTGGAGTTCCAAACGCGCACGGTATTGTCCGCAGACGAACTTGCGATGAGGTTGCCGCGGGAACTCCACGCGAGCGATGTGATCGAACCATCGTGCGCACGAAATTCTCGAACCACGGCCAGCGTGGCGGCGTCGCGAATGCGGATATTTTTGTCCACGCCGGCGTCCGCGATGAGATTTCCGCCCGGCTCGGCTGCGAGGCAGTTCAAAAAGAACGGGTGCTTTACGCCGCCGATTCTCTTCCCGGTGTCGGTGTCCCAAGCGATCAGCCATTCCTCGGCCTTTGGGCCGCCACGCCGGTCGTGAAGCGTGAATGCGGTGAAGAGGGTCTTGCCGTCCGAGCCATGCCAGACGGTGTCCGTCGCCACGAATGCATCAACGAACTCCAGCTTGGGCAGCGGCTTTCCGTCCGTGGTGAGATGGACCTTGTCCTGAGCCCATCCGGTCATCGTGACGATTCGGGAACCGTCACGATTGAAAACCACCCGGTAAGGCTCGTTCCATACGCTGACTTTGCAGGACTCGATGTAATTCGAGCCGTCATTCCGCAGGATCGTCACGCCACTCGGTTTCGGCGCAAGGTTGTCATGAATCGCAGCGACGCGCCCATCGCCGCTGGTGGCTACGGACCAGCAATCTTCGATCTTTGATTTCCAAGTGTGTGTAGCCGTGCCGATTCGAGGGTCGAGCACACCGCGCCTGTCGAACATTTGAGTGAGGCGTTTGAGTGGTGAGGTCGCAGTGAGACGTCCGGCGATGGCATAAAAGGATTCGCTTTGGGTGAGAATCGTATTTTCACTGCCGAAGAACCCGCCGCTGTGTCCGACCCCGGCGCCCTTGAACGCCCAGTCCGGCGATTTCATTTCGGACAACCACACCCTCGTGGAGCCGCCTGCAATGAGAAGCTCGCCGGAGAGTGGATGAACGGAGATCGTCTCGATATTGCCGGTGCCTCCGCGGAGCCTGCGAATCGTGGCTCCGGTCGCTGCGTCTCGAATTCTGATGGATTGAATGCTGTCTTCTTTTTGACCGACCACGGTGATGAATCTGATGCAGTCCGGCGTGAATCCGGAGGCGAAACTACTACCTTCCTCCTCCTGCTTCAGCTCAAAAAGAGTCGCGCCGTCTGCGAGATTGATACCGATCAGTTTGTCTTTCTCGTTTGTGAAAACGAGCATCCGTCCATCCGGGCTCACCGAGGCGGAGTCGGGACGAATCGCCCGGAACGAGAAAGACTGGAGTTCTTTCCCATCCTCGGCGGAGTGGATGCGCACATGCGAGCGACTGATTGCGACGATGCGCTTGCCGTCCGGGAGGAAGGAGTGGCGAAGGCTGGACTGCCCGCGGCAGATCTCATCACCCGTCGAGGCATCGAATAGACAAAACTCCTGGCTGGTGGTGAGCGTTTGCAACAGCTTGGTTCCATCCGGGCTGAATGCGATTCGGAGCGAGCCCGAGGTGCCGTTCCAATGCCGGATTCGCGCGCCGGTCTCTGCATCGTAAATCGTGATGCCTTTGCTTTGCAGCCAGCCCACCGCGAGATACTTTCCGTCTGGTGAAAACGAGAGTGCCCGCGTCCAGCCGTCTTCAGATTGCATCGGGAAGTCGCGCAGGATTCGCCCGCTCCGACCATCGAAAATGACGATGCGTCCGTGAGGGGCGTCTGTGGCTGCGGCGAAGACGCCGGGCTGTTTCGGGTGGGCGGTGCAGCCGATAAAGAAGCTCGTGTCCTGCCATCGTGGCTGGGAGACGGAGTCATCTGCGCGCTCCGCGAGATAGTGCCAGGTGTTGTCGCGAAGGTCTTCGGGAACGTTGGCGAGCTCCGCTTTCGTTGCTGCGGTGTCGGTGTCGCGATAAGCCGCATCCGCCACGGAAATTCGGGCTCTCGCCAGTGCGACGCGGCTAAACTCCGTTTTCTCGGTGGCGATCCTTTCCGCATTCGTCGCCGCATGCGCTTGGCGAGTGGCCTCGTCAGCGCTCCGGGTTGCGCGGCGTTCGCTGGAGATGAGGCTCACCACGAACGCGGCACTGAGCGCCAAAAGCGTGAGCAATGCGAGGGAGAACACACGATTGCGCTTGATGAGGAGCCAGAGGAGTCCGATCGGCGTGATATGCTGCGCGCTCGTGGCAAATCCCCCGAGGTATGCATCGATGTCCGCCGCGAGGGCCTCCACCGTTTGGAAGCGGTCCTCGCGACGCAGCGCGAGCGCCTTCATCGCGACTGCAACGAGCGAATGAGGAAGACGTTTTGAGCCAGATGGCAATTTTACCTGATCCACCCGCGTGATGTTCCCGGCGCGGACGCTCGCGAGCATGGAGTTCACAGATGCTTTCGGGATGGGCGGTTGCAGCGTGAGCATCGCGTAAAGCAGCCCGCCGAGCGAATAGATGTCGCAGCGCGAGTCGATATCCGTCCGTCCCTCCGCCTGTTCCGGCGACATGTATTGCGGAGTGCCGATGACCACGCCGGCGATGGTGAGAGCCTCGCCGGAATCAATCGTAACCGGGTTCAGTTTTGGGGTGGTATCGCGATTCTTCCCCTGGGTCGATCCGGCAAGCCCCCAATCCATCACGAGAACTTCGCCGAATTCACCGACCATGATGTTGTCCGGCTTCAAATCGCGGTGCATGACGCCCCTAGAGTGCGCAAATGCCACCGCATCGCAAATCTTGCGGAAGACTTCGAGCAGTCGCTCACGCGAAGAGCTTCCGGTGCCGTCGCCTAGCTCTTTTAGTATCGCCGTGAGCGTCCGCCCGCGCACGAGCTTCATTGTGTAAAAAAGAAATCCTTCTTCGTTGCGACCGTAGTCGTATATGGGGACGATGTTCGGGTGATCGAGCTGCGCGAGCACATGAGCCTCCCGGACAAAGCGCTCCGTTTCCTCAGCGTCTGACTCCGCAGTCAGTGTGACTTTTGCAGCGACGTCGCGCATGAGGCTCGACTGCCGTGCGCGATAAACAAAGCCCATTCCACCCCGGCCCAAAAGATCCGACACATTGTGTCCCGGCAATGAACCGACGACCGAAGCGGGTGAGGGGACGGGGTTTGCGCTGCGGGTGATCTTACGCGTCCGTGCGCAAACCGGGCAGTCGTTTTCGTCAGGGGTTGGAGAAAACACGGCTCCGCAATTGCGGCACTCGGTTTCGCAAGGTGTTGCTGTCATGGGCTTGCGTGCCTAAATGCATCATCCGTGCCAGAATACGCAATGCTTTACTGCCAAGAAATGACGCCGACTCGAAGAAAATCGCGGCGTGAAACGCCATCGCAGAAGGTGTGTGTGCTCATGGTGGTGATGTCTGGAATGGGAACGACCGGTCAGACGAGCTTCAGGCCGCAGGATTCTCTGAGGTAGTTGCGGAAAGTTTCGCAACCATTTAAAGAACCAGCGGCGGGGGGGAGGGCTAAAAAGTGGCTTCAGAGGAATTGCCGACTGTCGAATAAGGAGCGCGCCTCACCCCACAAGCCCACATCATTTTGTACCCATCATTCTGATACTTCCCGCGTCCGATAGGCTCAAAATGATGACAACAGAATGATGATTCCAGATATGAGTGATAAATAGGATTCGGCTCTCCGTCAGGTTTCTCTATTTCACCTTTAATCACGCCCGGCCTCACGGTTTGGGAATAATGGAGCTTTCCAAGCCTCCGACGATCGATGAAAACAAACTTCATGAAGACCAGCCGCATACTCACGTTGATTCTCACGTTCTTCGCATTCCTTGCTCCCGCAGCGGAGCCGTGGGAGGCAGACTTTGGTAAACTCCTCGGCAAATATGTCACGCCAGCGGGAAGGGTGAAATACGCCGCTTGGAAAGCGAGCGCGGAAGACATGGCGGCACTCACGAAAGTGACGGATGCCATCGCCGCAGCGGGCCCGACAGATGGCTCGAAGGACGGACGCATGGCTTACTACATCAACGCCTACAACGCCTGGGTTCTGCGCGGTGTGCTCGAAAAACATCCCGTCGCGAGCGTGCGCGACATCGCACCCTTGTTCGGATTTTTCACGCAGGACCGCATCACGGTCGGCGGGAAAAAGATGAGTCTGAACGCGCTGGAGAAGCAGATTCTCATCAAGGAGTTCCACGATCCTCGTGTGCATTTTGCCATCAACTGCGCGAGTGCGAGTTGCCCGCCGCTCCTGAGTTCGGCGTATTCCGCCGCGCGCTTGAATGGAGCGCTCGATTTGAATGCAAAGAAGTTCGTGAATTCGAATCCGCTCGCCGTGCAGATTTCGGGGAAGGAGGCGAAGGTGTCCATGATTTTCGATTGGTACGCCGATGACTTCAAGCCTGCCGGCGGCGCCGCAGCCTACATCAACAGTCTGCGCACTGAGCAGTTGCCCGCGGGGGCGAAGATCAAATTTCAGGAGTACGACTGGTCGCTCAACGACGCCAAATAACGAGGAACTTCCAATGGCCGCACACGCTCCAGTCGCAGGACAGATTATTTCCGACGCGCCGCCCGCACCGCGCCTTTCCACCCGCGAACGATGGAGCGCGCGCTGGCGCGCTTTTTGGAATCCGCTCGATGCGGAAAAGAAGAGGTATCTCGACGAGCGTTGGGCGTCCTTGCCCGAGGAACTCAAAGTCCCGAATCAAGTCTCCGGCAAGCATCTCACGCACTGCTCGTTCACTCTGGGCGCGAGTTATTGCTCGTTCCGCTGCACGCACTGCTATTTGCCGAAGAATGCGAACGAGGTGCCGATTC
>JAYSTZ010000096.1:0-2007 GCA_043719365.1 Verrucomicrobiaceae bacterium
CGGTCCGATTGCAGCCATTCCGCGAACGCCCGTTCATCCACGGGCGCTGCTTCTTCGATCGAAAGCGGCAGGTTCACCTCCCCATGCACCTCCTGCTGCGGAGCTGCACCATCCCAGCGAAATGAAGTCCGCAGCACCTCATGCCGGGCGACCACCCGCTGCCACGCAGCCGTGAGACGCCCCGCATCCACAGGCTCCCGGAGCCTCACCACCAACTGCTCGACATCGACTCCACTGCACGGCTCGGCAAGGGCATGGTAGAGCATGCCCTGCTGTAGTGGCGACAGCGGGTAAAGTTGGGCTGACATTTCGGACACCATGTCAGTATCAGCAAAGCCCGCGCCCGACCAGACCCGTGCTTCACTTTACGCGTGGCGTGTCGGTGAGTCCGTCCGTCTTCCGTTTCTCCTCCCCATGCTCAAGTTCGTCTATGGCTTCGTGTTTCGCGACTGTGTCCTGCTCGAGCAGGGGGCGGAGCCAGATGCGTTCGATGATGGGATAGGACGCCACGATGGGAAGGATCACGATTGCGCCCGTGATTCCTGCAAGGAGCGCGCCCGCCAGACAGGAAACGAGGACGGTGAGAGTCGAGAGCCGCAGACGATTGCCGTAGATTTTGGGAACGATGAGATATGATTCTATGAGGTGATAAACGAGGTAGAGCACTACCACGAGAAGCGCCGTTCCCGGCGAGACGGTGAGCGCCACTGCCGCCGCCGGCACCACCGCGAGGAAAAAGCCGATGATCGGGAGCACATCGAAAATCCCCGCAAGGACCGCGAGCAGGAGCGCGTTCGGCACATTCAGGAAGGTCAACAACGCGAACACATAGATTGCGCAAAGGAGCGAAGTGATGAGCTGCCCGGCCATGTAGCTGGAGACGACATCCGCGATTTCCGGTGCGGCTACCGCCACTTTCCGCCGCTGCACCACCGGAAGGAATGCCAGCAGCCATTGGAATACGCGCGAGCCATCCGCAACCAGATACACCGCCACCGCCAGCACCACGAGGAATCTCGCCAGCGACTGAACGGCCAGCGCCCCCCATGACAGGAATGACTGCATCAGCGGTTCGGGATCGGAAAAGGAAGGAGCATCCATGAGACGCGCCGCCGCGACACGGGTGCTCCCCGGGAGACTGACGAGCATGTGCTCCTTGAACTTGGGAAGGTCTTTGATCACATCCGTTATCTGCTGGCCCGCTGCCGGGATGAGAACGCCGAAAAATACGGCTACGAACGCAAGCACGAGCAGCGCCGCAATCAACACGCCGCTCCACAACGGCCAGCCACGCGCTTGCGTCCAGCGCATCATCGGCCAAAACGTGATCGCGATCAGCAGCGCGAGGATTAAAATCTCAAGTAAGGGTGCGACCTTGACCGCAACAAAAGCCAGAAGCACCACCGTGAGGATTTTGAAGAGCGTGGCCCACGTGACGGTGAGCGAAGGCGGCGAGCCCGGTGAGCGTTCATTGGACATACTAGATTGTCCGAGAGTTGCAGCGGACGCAATGCTATCGGCCCTCGCAGGGTTCCCGCGCGCATTAAATTCCCGTCAACTCGAAAAAGAGGGTAATCGTCTGTCTTGGGCGTGATTAATGGTGAAATCGTTTGAAGTCGCGGCAGCGACAAGGAGCGGCGATCCCGATCCATCGGGATCGCTACAATCACAGCGCGAAGCGCCCAACCAGATAAGCACGGCTCTTAGAATCTGCACGCTCTTCAGATCAGGCGCTTTGCGGTACTGGGGACGGCGACAGGAATGCCTTCGGCTGTCTCACGGTTGTCGCCGCTCCTTAATCGCTCCGCGTCATTCCACATTTAATGACACCCGTCTATCTTGCCGCGCGCCGCATTGTTTGTTTCCTTTCGGGACTATGTGGAGGGCCGGAGGTCCGCAAATGTGATAGCCTAGTGCCTCGCCCGTCGTGCTGTGATGGTTGTTGTGATTGGTGAGAAGTGAGTGGTGATTTGTCGCAAGGCGTGGGTCGTGAGCTTTCGCTTGCGA
>JAYSTZ010000951.1:0-5136 GCA_043719365.1 Verrucomicrobiaceae bacterium
ATCTTTTTCCACATCCGCCGCGGCCCGACGAAGCCAAGCGCAGGCTGCACCACGATGGCGGAGTCCGACTTGGTGACGCTCGTCCGCTGGCTGCGCTCAGAAGCAAACCCCCGCTACGTGCTCATGCCCGCTGCGGAATACGAGCAGCGCCGCGTCGCGCTGAAGCTTCCGTGAAGGAGTAGTGTGTAAGTGGGTCCCTTCTGTCCTTTTCGTCTTTTTTGTCCCTTGAGCCGCTCCGAAGGACGAAAGGGACGAAAGGGACGAAAAGGACGAAAGAGACGAAAGAGACGAAAGAGACGAAAAGGACAAACCGCGTTCGCGTTTACCGCGTTTGCCCTTCGAGCTGCGGAGGAAGTTCCTCGATGGTCACCTTGGTTTTCCCAGGTTGTCCGCCGCGGAGAATTTCGATTTCCACGGTCGCTCCGACTTCCAGCTTCCCGAGCATGGAGCGAAGCGTTTGGAAGTCTTCGATTACTTTTCCATCGATGCTGCGAACCACATCC
The DNA here is from genome assembly GCA_043719365.1 of Verrucomicrobiaceae bacterium. Taxonomy (GTDB): domain Bacteria; phylum Verrucomicrobiota; class Verrucomicrobiia; order Chthoniobacterales; family Chthoniobacteraceae; genus SXWH01. The sequence goes on from JAYSTZ010000951.1 coordinate 504, forward strand.
TCCGGGCGAAGGCCCGCCCGTGCTGCGGGCGAATTCGGGTAGATCTCGGTGATGATTGCTCCTTTTAAATCGGGCACGCCGAGACTTTGAGCGAGACGTGGATTGAGTTGCGCAAAGCCCGTCCCAAGCCAGCCGCGGACGAGGCGTCCCCGCGACAGGATGCTCTCCATCACACGCTTCGTGGTGTTTGACGGAATCGCAAAACTGATCCCCTGCCAGCCGCCGGTCTTGGTGAAGATGGCGCTGTTGATGCCGATGATTTCACCGCGCACATTGAGCAGCGGTCCGCCGGAGTTGCCCTGGTTTACGGCTGCGTCGGTCTGAAGGTATTCCATCCCGCTGTCGTTGCTCGTCTTCCGTCCCGTCGCGCTGATTTTTCCGAACGTCGCGGTACCATCGAGCCCATACGGATTACCCACGGCGACGACTTGCTGGCCTTGAAAAACCGATTCGCTATCGCCGAGAGGGAGGGCCTGAATATCGCGCGCGTCGATGCGAAGGACGGCGATATCGGTGTTCGCGTCGCTACCAATCAATTTCGCGGGAATGTTGCGGCCATCAGTCAGCAAGACGCGGATTTCGGTCATGTTGGCGATGACGTGGTGATTGGTAAGAATGTGACCTTCCTTGGAAACGATGACGCCGCTGCCGAGCGAAGTAGTCTTCCCGCTTTGCAGCCGTTGCTGTCCCCGCAGGAGATCATCGATGGTAAGCGGCAATCGCTGATTGACATCTCGCGAAGACGTGACACTTACGACACTCGGCATCACAGCCTGTACGAGTCGCGTGAACGCAGCATCGGTCGCTTCGAGGATTTTTACGTCGTCGAGGTTGAGCGCCGGCGCGTCGGGCAACGTGTATTTTTCCGTCGTCCTGCCCGCCAGACGATGCTCAAAACGCCACCAACCGTAGCCGAGCAGGACGCCAACTATGAGGAGGGGCAGCAGTCGCCGCATCATCCCTAAGCGGGCGCGCCGCTAAGACCACCGAGCTCAAGTTGCGGATCGGCGGGAGGTTCGATCACGATGGAAGGTTCGGATCTCGTCTTGCCCGTAGGCCGTGCGGGAGGATTGCTCATGCCGCCGGTTTTGACGATGTCTTTGACCTGATCGCCGTCGAGCGTTTCAAACTCCAGCAACGCTTTCGCGATCATTTCGAGTTTGTCGCGGTTCGTGGAGATGAGATGCGTAGCGCGGGCGTAGGCGTCGTCGCAAAGTTTTTTCACTTCGCGATCGATTTCCTGCGCAGTCACCTCGCTGAAGCTGCGGCTGCGGCTGATGTCGCGGGCGAGGAACACGTGCTCTTCGCCTTCGCTGTAATCGACCATGCCGAGATTCTCGCTCATGCCCCATTCGCAAACCATTTTGCGGGAAATGTTCGTGGCCTGGCCGATGTCTCCACGGGCTCCATTTGTCACGTCGCCGAAGACAAGTTCTTCCGCCACGCGTCCGCCCATGATCATCACGAGGCGATCGAGCAGCTCTTTCTTGCGATGAGTATATTTATCCTCCGTCGGAAGATACATCGTGGACCCGAGCGATGGACCACGCGGGATGATGGTCACTTTGTGGAGCGGGTCCACATTTGTGAGGAGGCAGCCGAGAATGGCGTGGCCGGCTTCGTGGTAAGCGGTGTTCTCCTTTTCCTTGTCGGACATCGCGAGCGAACGGCGCTCCTTGCCCCAGCGCACTTTGTCGCGGGCTTCTTCGAGGTCTAGGTGAGCGATCGCTTTTGCGCCGCGGCGGGCTGCGGAGAGCGCAGCTTCGTTGATGACGTTTGCGAGTTCCGCACCGCTGTATCCGGGCGTGCCGCGGGCGGTCACGGCGAGATCGACATCGTCGCCCATCTTCACCTTTTTCGCATGCACTTTGAGGATCTCCTCGCGGCCCTTTACGTCGGGCAATGAAACCGTCACCTGACGGTCGAATCGGCCTGGGCGCAGAAGCGCAGGGTCGAGCACATCGGGGCGGTTTGTCGCCGCGATGATGATGACACCGTCTTGCGTGTCAAAGCCGTCCATCTCCACGAGGAGCGCGTTGAGCGTCTGCTCGCGTTCGTCATGTCCTCCACCCATCCCGTGGCCGCGATGGCGTCCGACCGCGTCGATTTCGTCGATGAAAATGAGGCACGGCGCGGCTTTCTTGCCCTGCTCAAACATGTCGCGCACGCGGCTCGCACCGACGCCAACGAACATCTCGACGAAGTCCGAACCACTGATGCTGAAGAACGGCACGTCCGCCTCGCCTGCGATGGCGCGGGCGAGCAACGTCTTGCCGGTTCCAGGAGATCCGACCATGAGAATGCCCTTCGGAATACGACCACCGAGTTTTTGAAAGCGCTTCGGGTCCTTAAGGAATTCGACAATCTCCTGCACTTCGTCTTTCGCCTCTTCGACGCCAGCGACGTCCTTGAACGTCACCTTGTTCTTATCACGGGCCAGCATGCGTGCCTTGCTCTTGCCAAAACTGAGCGCGCCTTTTCCAGCCATGCGAATCTGCTGACGAAAGAAAAAGTAAATCAGAAGAACCAGCAGCAAAATCGGCATGAGCCCGACCAGCCATGAAACGACGAGGTTGCTCGTGTCTTCGACCAGTTGATACTCGATCTTCAGATCGCGGAGGTCTTGTTCAACCGTGCGGTTGAATTCCATGTTGATCGGTACACGGACCATTTTCCCCTTCCGCTCCGCCTGAATGTGGTCGAGGACCCGCCCCGGAGCTACAATGACGGAAATCGAAGACTTATTGATCTCGCCGGTGTCCGCCTTCAATTCGGCGAGAAATTTCGTGTAAGGAATCGGCGGCTCTTTCCCGTTTGGATTGCCGTTCGCGTAGAACGCACCTCCCATGAGTGCAATCGCGAGGACGAACAGAATCAGCCCCCTCCAATTGAAATTTGGTTCGGGCGTACCTCCATTTTCAGGGTCGCGGTCGCGGTTTGGTCGTGAATTTTGCTGGGCCATGTGTGTCTAACGAATTGTTTGAATCTAATCTGATAAAGCGTCTGGTCAACGGCTATCAGTCTTTTCCAGCGCTCCACTTTCCTATGATAGCGCGCTCTATGCCGATGGCAAAACCTCTGTGAGTTCGCGGAGACAGGCCTGCCAGACGGCATCCTGCCCGGCGGAAGCGTCCACCACGCGGACAAAAGGTCGCTCCAGCCCGAGAAAAATTCGCCGCACCTCGCGAAGCTGGTCGAGTTGCTCGAAAGTATTCGGCGCGTCGCCCCTCGCCCGGATGCGGTCCAACCCGGCAGCCGGATCGAAATCCAGAAGCAACACCAAATCCGGCTTTGGCGCGAAACGTTCGTTTTCCATGAGCACCCATTCTGGTGATACGCCTCTCGCCCCCTGATAGGCCGCAGTAGAAAGATAATATCGATCGAGAATAACCACTTCCCCCCGCCGGAGCGCAGGAAGAATGACGTTCTCCACATGCTCGGCGCGGTCTTTCAGGAAAAGTGCCAGCTCGTCCTCGATGCTCAGCCGTCCCTCTATCATGCTCTGGCGCAGCTTCATGCCACATGTTCCCCGCGTAGGTTCCGCGCTCTGGACGCATTGAAGCCCGCGCTCGGCGCAGTGGTCGGCAATTTGCCGGACGATCGTACTTTTTCCCGCGCCATCGATGCCTTCCAGCACGATCAGCCAGCCCGGTGCATTGGGTCGAATCATGGTATTCTGCTTCATTTATGCGGACGGCGGCAGGTTGGCAAGCGACCTGCTTAGAAATGCCGCATGATTGCCATTCTAGTCATTCTCAGCATCACATCCGCAGTGGCCAGCCTCATGGTCTGGGTCGAGATGCATGCGCCGCAGGGATACGAAGACAGCGAAGGATTCCATTTCGGCGACGAACCGAAGTAACCACGCGCGACGCATCACCGCCTCGGCGGCGGCGGAACCAGAAAGTTCAGCGGCATCGTCCGCTTCTTTTGCGGCGCACCGGCTCCGCGAACTGCGGGGAGGAGGAATTCAAATTCCGTCCATTCGGCATCGGACCGTATCAGCATAATGTCCCCCAACATCGCGACGGCCAACTCCCGCGCAATCGCGAGCCCGAGCCCGTGACCGGCGACATCTTCATTCCCATCGCCACGGGAAAAGCGGTCGAAAATGAAAGGCTGCCGCTCTTCAGGAATGGGGCTGCCGGTATTTGAGACGACGATGCGCGCCCATTTCCCGTAGCGGAACGTACGGATGTAAATCATGCCGCCCTTGTAGTTGTACTTCACCGCATTCTCGATGAGGTTGAGCAATACTTGCTCGACGCGCGGAGGGTCCGCGACAGCGAGCAGCGTCTCCGGTGCCTCAAACTGCATGGTCACCCCGCGGCGTTCCGCGAGCACTTCGCCGTCTTCGACACACCCTTCCACGACGCTTCGGATGTCCGTTTCAATGGTCCTGATTTCGAGCGCTCCGGCATCCGCGCGGGCCAGCAGCATGAGACCTTCCGCAAGCGAGGAAAGGCGTCGCGTCTGTTGCAGAAGATCGTTTAAACCTACGCTGTGCTCCTCTGTGAGATCCTTGCCTTTTAGCAAATCCTCGATGGTCATGCGCATCACGGTGACGGGCGTTTTGAGCTGGTGCGATGCGTCCGCTGAAAAACGGATCGCCAGCTTATACGCAGCCTCCAGC
>JAYSTZ010000952.1:0-2243 GCA_043719365.1 Verrucomicrobiaceae bacterium
GACGGCGGGCTGAACACTGTGGACGGCGAGGCGGAAGGAGACTTCGTGGACAACGGCGACCTGCACGGCTCGCATGTGGCGGGCATCATCGCATCCCGCGGTGGTGGGGCGGACGGCGTCCGGGGGATTGCGCCAGGGGTGAGGCTGCGGAGCTACAGGGTGTTCGGAAAAGGGGCGGAGGGGGCGTCGAACTTTGCCATCGCCAAGGCGATTGACCGGGCGGTGGGCGATGGTTGTGACTTGATCAACATGAGCCTCGGCGGGGGGCCGCAGGACGAGGCGACGCACTCGGCGATCACGGACGCGCGTGCGGCGGGCGTGCTCGTCTTTGCTGCGACGGGCAATGATGATCGTTCGCCAGTGAGCTTTCCCGCGGCGGAGGCGCTCGTGCTGGCGGTCTCGGCTTTGGGACGCAAGGGGACATTTCCGGCGGGGACGACGGAGTTCGGGGACGTCGCTCCGCCTGCGGGCACGGACAAGGCGAACTTCATCGCGAGTTTTTCCAACGTCGGATCGGAGGTGGATCTTACGGGACCGGGTGTGGGTGTGATTTCCACCGTGCCCAAAGATTTGTGGGCGGTGATGGATGGGACCTCGATGGCCTGCCCGGCGGTGACGGGGGCCGCCGCGAAGCTGCTCGCCACGAAGCCAGCGGTTCTTGCCATGAATCGCGATCAAGCCCGTTCCGATGCGATGGCAAAGGCGATATTCGAAGCGGCGATTTCCCTTGGCTTTCCGGCGACACTGCAAGGCAAAGGAAGAATCAAAGTTTGATCGGCGTCTGCGCCTCGGTACCATTGGAAATGTGAAGCGATTCATTTTCCGATACCGTGGTGAAGGTGAGATGCCTGGTGCAGACGTTGAGCGCATTGCCTCGCTGCCAGATGCCAAGGTGATCGATCGAACGTCGCGAATGCTGCTCGTTGAAGCCTCGGGGGACACCATCCCGCGTGCCGCCCAGGACATGCCAGACTGGGCGATGTCGCTGGAGCAATTCATCCCGCTGCCCCCGCGGGGACCGCGTTTGAAATCGAAAGCCAAGTAGCAGCAGCAGCACTTGATCTGATCCCCGATTTCGAGGCGGTTGCATCGCTGTCTCTGGAACCGGACTTGCGCGGGATGCCGTGTCTGAACATCGTCGGGGATGCTTTCACGAGTTGTCGTTCCCGCCCTGATTTTTTGCGCTGCGGCGTTTGCTGCGGATGATGCAGCAAATGAGGCGCGCTTTTTGAAGAACACGCGGCAGCTCATTTACGAGGGGAAACGGAGCGGGGAGGGATATTTTTCACCGGACGGGAAGCATCTCATTTTCCAAAGTGAGCGGGAGGCGGGAAATCCGTTTTACCAGATCTACACGCTCGATCTGGAGAGCGGAGATTCGCGGCGCGTGTCGCCGGGTGTCGGCAAGACGACGTGCGCGTTTTTTCAACCGGGGACGGAGCGGATCATTTTTGCGAGCACGCACGAGGACCCCGAGACTGCGGCAAAGCAGAAGGCGGAGATCGAATTGCGCGCGAGCGGAAAGCAGCGTCGGTACTCGTGGGACTATGATGCGACGATGGACATCTATTCGGTGAATGCGGACGGGACGGGGATCGTGAATCTCACGAAGTCGCTGGGTTACGATGCGGAGGGAACGTTTTCGCCGGATGGAAAACAGATCGTCTTTTGCTCGCTGCGCTCCGCTTTTCCGCTGGAAAAACTCACGCCCGAGCAGCGCGCACATTACGAGAAGGATCCTGCGTACTGGGGCGACATCCATGTGATGAATGCAGACGGCTCGAATGTGCGGCGGCTCACGGAGGCGCCGGGCTATGACGGCGGGCCGTTTTTTTCGCCGGATGGAAAGCGCATCGTGTGGCGGCATTTCAATGAGAGCGGGACGGTGGCGGATGTGTGGACGATGGATGCGGACGGGAGCGACAAGCGGCGCGTCACGGATTTCCAGTGCATGTCGTGGGCGCCGATTTTTCACCCGAGCGGGAAGTACCTCATCTTCACGGCGAACAAACTGGGCTTCGATAATTTCGAGCTGTTCATGGTGGATGCGGACGGCGCCCAGGAGCCGGTGCGCGTGACGTTCACGCCGGGCTTCGACGGGCTGCCGGTCTTTTCGCCGGATGGGAAAAAACTGAGCTGGGCAAGCGGGCGGACGAGCGATGCGAAGTCGCAGATCTTCCTCGCGGACTGGAATGATGCGGAGGCGCGGAAGGCGCTGGAGGAATCGCCGAAGCGGGTGGCCG
>JAYSTZ010000953.1:0-2241 GCA_043719365.1 Verrucomicrobiaceae bacterium
TCCGTGAACCAAATCCGCATCCGCGATGGCCGGCTTCACGCGGAGCGGCCCAGTATTATCGCGCCTTCGCACTATCACCAGATGCTCGATGAGGGCTTCGGCGAGAAAGCGGACGAGTTTGTCGGCTGGCTCCGCGAACACGCGGCGGAACTGGCGGTTCTCAAGTACGGATTTCAGTTCAAAAAAGTAGATGTGAAAGAGCGCGTGGTGCGGAAACCGATGGAAGAAGTCCTGCGTGAACTTCGTGAAAATGTGGACCGTGCCGAAGACCCGCTGTGCACGGTGATTCATGGAGTCGATGAAGGCTGGGAAGTCTGCCTGCTCAAGTTTGCCACGGATATGATCCAGCGTTCCGCAGCGGGAAATGTCGGGGATTGGCGGCGAAGGGGGCTTCTTTAATCGATTTCTGGACGTCTTGTGATCGAGCCCCCAAAGCAAGGCCCACAGAAACAACAAAATGCAACTGCTGTAAATTTAGCACTTGTATATTTTTTCAAAATCATTTAAAACGAATCCGCACTTATGAAGAACCTCATTTTCACCGGCACAATCCTTGCAGCTTCAATGCTGCTTTCCGCTTGCGATCCAAAGCCTCGCACGAACAAGCCTGCTCGCGGCACAGCAACGCGCGACCCAGCGGAGGCCACGGAAGTCGCGGAGCCCAAGCCCAAGACCGAGAAGATCAAAACCCCGAAAGTGGATGTCGATGATTCGACCCCTTCGGTGGATCACAAGCCGGACAACAAACCAGTCCCGCCGCCAACCGTCCAAAATCCTGAATACGGCAAGAAATCCGAAGGAAAACCGGGATTCATCGAAAGCCCTTATGCCGCCGGAAAATTGATCGACGTTCGCGGTCTGCCTCCAGGCACGGAAATCGAGTGCCCTTACACGCGCCGTCCGCTGCTCGTCCCGTAACCGCGGCCCGTTTGTAATGAATTTACACCCGGCTTGTGGCTTCGATGCCGCAAGCCGGGTTTCTTTTTAAGTCATGCCACGTGTCGCCATTTTCGGCCCCGGTCTGCTAGGCGGCTCGATCGCGCTCAAGCTGCGCGCTCTCGGTGGATGGCACATAGGACTCTGGGCTCGCAGGGCCGCTGCCTTGGACGATCTTCGCGCACGCAATCTCGCGGACGTGGTCTCGAACGACATCGGCGAAATCGCACGCAGCGCGGATCTGGTGGTCTTGTGCGTGCCCGTCGAGGCCATGGGCGACCTCGCACGTGAAATCGCAGCTTTTGTGCAGCCGGGGTGCATCGTGACGGATGTGGGCAGCGTAAAAGATTCTGTGAATGCAGAGCTCGAACCGATTTTTGCCGGCAAGTGCCGATTCGTTGGCAGCCACCCGATGGCGGGAAAGGCGGAATCGGGAATCGATGCCGCCGAGGCGGAGCTTTTCGCTGGGACGAATTGCATCATGACTTCCCCCTGCCCCACGACCCAGAGATTCTGGGAATCGCTCGGTTGCCGTGTGGTCTTGATGAACCCGCGCGAGCACGATGAATGCATCGCTTTGATCAGCCATCTTCCCCACATTGTCGCCGGAAATCTCGTCCGGGCCGTCGCAGAGGAAAACGAACGCGCCTTCCAGGTGGTCGGCCCCGGATTCCGCGATACCACCCGCGTCGCGAGCGGTTCGCCGGAGCTCTGGACGGGCATTTTACAGGCAAATCGCGCACCAATTCTCGATGCAATCGACGCGATGATTGCAAAGCTCAACGATTTCCGCCAAACCCTTGAACGGGTCGAGCAAGCCGGAGGACAGGAGAAATTGCAGAATTTTCTCGCCGTTGCGAAGCAGACCCGAGACCAAATTAAATTTCCGAAATGACCGACTGGAAGATTCGCCGCGCACCTGCCATCCACGCTGAAATCACCGTGCCCGGCGACAAGAGCATCTCGCACCGCTCCATCATACTCGCCGCTCTGGCAAATGGTTCCGCGCAAATCACGGGCTTTCTACCGAGCGAAGATTGCGTCTCCACGATGAAGGCGTTTCAGCAGCTCGGCGTGGAGATTGAGCGGCTCGACGAGACGACGCTCATCGTCCACGGCAAGCGCGGAAAATTCACCCAGCCCGCCGCCGACATTGATTGCGGGAACTCCGGCACGACGATGCGCCTCATGTGCGGAATCCTCGCCGCGCAGCCGTTTCGCAGTCGGCTCACGGGCGATGCGTCGCTTTCCAAACGGCCCATGAAGCGTGTCATTGATCCGCTTACGCAAATGGGCGCACGCATC
>JAYSTZ010000954.1:0-13204 GCA_043719365.1 Verrucomicrobiaceae bacterium
CGCGAGCATGACCACCGAGAAAATAATCAGCGTCATTTGCCCCGCCGCCTGACTCATCCCAAACCATTGCGCGCCCGCGGGAAGATTTAGCAAACGTCCCTGCTGCCAAAGACGCAACGCTTCCTGCCAAGTCACCATCGTAGCGAGCGTGACGACGATGCTTGGCAACCCCAGCCACGCCACGAGCGCGCCGTTGAGCAAGCCCATGATGGCACCCGCTCCGATTGCGCCAATGACAGCCACCGGGAACGGCACGCCCTTCGCCGAAAGAAATCCCGCAACCACCGCACACATGCCGAACTGCGCGCCCACCGAAATATCGATCTGCCTCGAAATCATCACCAGCGTCATCCCGATCGCCACCACGAGCGCAGGAGTCTGCGACGTGAGCCGGGAAAGCAGGGGCTGCACCGCAAAGAAATGCGGTGCCACGATTGCCAGCGCGACCATCAACAGACCCAGCGCCGCAGCGACCGATAACTCCCTAAAGTAACGATTCATTGAACAAACCACATTACCTTTGGTTCTCACGCCGGACCGGATCGCGGCAAGCGTTAAACAGAAGTTGCGATTGCAATCGGCGTGCGTTCCCCCACTTTCAGCGCTCTATGAAAATCGTTTACCTCACAACACTTGCCGCATTCATTTCGTTGGCCGCACCGACGCTTCGCGCCGAAGACGCGCCACAATCCCGAATCAAAGAGCTCCGCACCCGCGCAGCCGACGCCAAGCAGCAAGGCCGAATGGATGAAGCGCAGAAGTTCCACCACGAAGCGGAAGAGCTCGCGCAATCCATGCGAAACGCCGAGCTCAAAGGCGGCGGCGACAAGCCTGAGGAAAACCCGAAAATGCGCGAGATGCGTGAACGAGTCGCGCCACTCCAGCAAAAAGCCCGCGAGGCAAAAGAGGCCGGACGCGCAGAGGAATCACAGAAACTGAGCGAAGAAGCTGAGCAAATCGTCCGGCGCGCCCGCGAAGGATCGCGCAAGGATGCAAATCCGGAACGCGAAAGGATGCAGCACATCGAGAACGCCATCCGCAGCCTGCGGGCAGCGGGATTGAATGAACCCGCCGATGCCCTGCAAAAGCAGCTTGAGCGCGGGCGCTCCGAACACGGCGGCGATGTGGAAAAACAGCTTCAGGAAATGCGCCGCGCCATCGGCGAAATGCAGCAGGCCATCCAAGGCATGCAGCGCCGGATGGACGAAATGAGCCGCAAATAATCGGCCGATAAAGTTGCTCGCTCAGGCACCTCCGCAGCCCATAAACCGCCCGTCCGCCCTTCAGCATCGACGCGCGCTTTATTCCGCCGAGGTTCAGCCGTCGGACTGTCGCTCGTGAAATCATGCCTTCCCGCAGAATGCTTGAATTCTTGTTTGCCCGCGAGCCCGATGCGGAACTAAACAAGCGTCCCATGAACCTCAATAAATTCAACTGGAACGAACTCTGGCGCCTCCAAGCAGCAATGCAACAAGACCCCTTCTCCCTGGAAATGGTGAAACGCCGCCACGCCTCCGGCAGCAAAAGCCCGATGGGCCTCCTCGACTGCACGCTCCTCTACGCGCTCACCCGCTGGAGAAAACCACAGGTCATCGTGGAAACCGGTGGATTCCTCGGCATGTCCTCCGCGTTCATCCTCAAAGCCCTCGCGGACGAACATCTCTCGAATTCAAAACTTCACAGCATCGAGTGGATGGAAGACTGCCCGCACGGCTCGCTCATCCCCGAGGAACTTCGCGCCGGCTTCGTTCCGATGCGTGGAAAAGTGGAGGACTTCATGGCGAAGGATCAACTTCCGCCGCGGGTCGATTTGTTCCTTCACGACAGCTCGCATCGTCGCAGTCACATGCTCATGGAATATGAGTATTTCTGGGAACGCATGGGTGATGGCGATGTGCTCGTTTCGCACGATGTGCATCTTTCTTCGGCCTTCACCGAATTCATCACGAAAACCTACAAGCACGATAAAATCGGCCAGACAGACCCCGATGCGACCACGCATCATTACTGGGCGCGCTGGGGGAATCTCGGGTTCATCGTCAAGAAGGCGTAGGAGGCTTGATTGTGATTTGTGAATGGTGAGAAGTGATTAGTCGCAAGCGGGAAACTGCGCCAACACGCTTGCGTCAAATCACAAATCACAAATCACAAATCACGCCGATCCGGGCGGCTCAGACTTCCGCTTCGGCATCGCGCCGGCGATGAGCAGGCCCACGCCGAGTCCCGCCATTGCTCCGAACGGCCCGAAGAAAAATCCAGCGACAAGCAAACGCGTGATTTTCACACTGGTCGGCGGTGGGGTGCCGAGCGGGATGTCGGACTTCGGAATCTCGCTCTGCGGGATAATCATCCTCGATGCGATTTTCTGTCCGGGAATGTTCGGCGCGAGGACGACCAGTGCCATGTAAATCTCGGCGAGGATGAATCCGCCGATGCTGCAATATTTGATGATGCGATTGCTGGCCATCGGCTAGGAGAGGAGCTTCAAAAGCAACTCGTTCACCACGGTCGGGTTGGCTTTTCCGCCGGAGAGTTTCATGACTTGTCCCTTGATGGCGTTGATTGCGCCGGTTTTGCCCGCCTTGTATTCGGCGACGGCTTTCGCGCTAGCCTCGATTGCCTGTTTGCAGAGCACCTCCAGCGCGCCCGCGTCGCTCTCCTGCTTCATACCTTTTGCCTCCACGATCTGCGCGGGCGCATTTCCCGTGGCGAACATCTCGGCGAAAACTTCTTTGCCCTGCTTGGAGCTTATGCTGCCGCTCTGGATAATGTTCACGAGTTCGCTCAAGTGCCCCGCCGGGAAAGGGCACTCGGCGATCGTCTTTCCAGCGGCGCTCAGTGCGCTCAGCAAATCGTTGATCACCAAATTGGCCGCAGTTTTTGAATCCTTCGCGCCTTTCGCGGCGGCGTCGTAAAACTCCGCGAGCGACTTCTCGCTGGCGAGCACGCTGGCGTCGTAAGCCGTGATTCCATATTGCGCAACGAACCGATCACGCTTCTCGCTTGGCAACTCCGGGCGACGCGAGCGGACCTCGACCATGAATGCCCTCGTGTCCACCGGGAGCAAATCGGGATCGGGAAAGTAACGGTAATCGTGCGCGTCTTCCTTGTCGCGCTGGTGCCGGGTTTGCCCGGTGTCATCATCCCACCCGCGCGTGCTCTGGCGGAGCTTTTCTCCACTCTGCACGGCGGCAGTTTGACGCTCGATCTCGTAAGCCAGCGCACGGCGCACTGCGGAAATCGAGTTCATGTTCTTGATCTCGATCTTCGTGCCAAACTCCTTTTGCCCCTCAGGCCGGACGGATACGTTGCAATCGCAGCGGAGCTGGCCTTTCTCCATGTCGGCATCGCTCACTCCGCCGTAGATGAGGATTTGCTGGAGGCTTGTCAAATAGGCCGCAGCCTCCTCCGGCGAATCGATCTCCGGCTCGCTCACGATCTCCATCAGCGGCGTTCCTGCGCGGTTAAAATCGATGCCGCTGTTGGTGTCGAAGTGCTGCGATTTGGCCACATCTTCTTCCAGATGGATGCGAGTCAAATTCACCACCTTCCCCGGCGCTGCGATGGATTTCTGCGCATCCTTGGGATACGCAAATTCATGCAATGGCACACCGCCGCCCACGCAGAGCGGCTGGTCAAACTGCGTGATCTGGTAATTCTTCGGCATATCCGGATAGAAGTAATTCTTCCGGTCAAACTTGCAGATGTCCGGCACCTTGCACCCGAGCATCAGGCCGGTCAGCGCCGTCATTTTCAGCGCCTCTTCATTCATCACCGGCAACGCGCCGGGATAGCCCAGGCAGACGGGACAGACGTTCGTATTCGGCTCGGCACCAAAGCCCGTGGCACATCCGCAGAACATCTTGCTGCGGGTCTTGAGCTGAACGTGGACTTCGAGTCCGATGGTCGTGATGTAGCGCATAGCGTCGAGAGAGCTGTGACTTGTGACTTGTGAGAAGTGACTCGTGGAGTCGCCCGCCCACAACTCACTTCGCACAAGTCACCAGTTACAAAAACTAAAATCCCAATCCGGGAGGAAGTCCCATCCCGCCCGTGATCTTGCCCATCTCGGCCTGCATGATTGCGCGGCCTTCCTCGATGGCTTTTTGCACACCGGTGAGGATGAGGTCTTCGAGCATCTCCACATCGTTCGGGTCCACGACATCCTTACTGATTTTAATACTCAGCACATCACCCGCGCCATTCGCCTTCACGGTGATTTTCCCGCCGCCCGCGGTCACTTCCACTTCCTTCTCGCCCAGTTCTTCCTGCGCGCGCTGCATCTTTTCCTGCATCTGCTGCGCTTGTTTCATCATTTTTTGAATGTTCATAAAATCGGTAGTTCGCGGCCCAACAAACAGAACCCCCGCACAGATGTCGAGCACTCCCTGCCCCGCTCCGGCATCACCGCATTCGTCATCCTGTCACGTTACTTTCATGCAGTAAGAATAATCAGTCTGTCCGCGCCGTTAAATTGTCCCCGCCGTTAAATTCAACCCGCGACATGCTGCTGACGGGCCTGACACCGGGCGCGATCTATACCATTCAAGTGCGCGCGTTGGGCGGGCTCACGGGCGCAGGCGAATGGAGCAACCCAGTCTCGCAAAGGTCACTGTAAGGACGGAATAAGTTACAGAACCGGGGGCCGGCCAGATCGATGCCGGAACGTTCCGGCGAATGCGCTGAGGCTGTCATACCAACTGCCGGAGCTGACGAGACGTTCGCGAAAACGGGGATGGGAGCGGGGCTTTCCTAAGCCCCGTTTGTCCCGATCCATCGGGACAACTCGGCTCTCGCACGAACGGGGCATCGGGGCTTAGGAAAGCCCCGCTCCGATTCGCCTGATGATGATTGAGCGCTACGAAAAGATTGCCGCTCGCTTTGCTTCACTTCAGGCCCGTCCGCTCGCGGATGGTCGCCATGCGTTCTTCTGCAAACCTCCGATGCTCGGGCGAGAGCGTCGGATCGGCCAGGGCGCGGCGGAAATGCTCCGCCGCGAGCAGCACATGCGTCGCGTCTTCTGATGCGAGAAAGATGTGCGCGTCTCCGAGGTAAAACTCGTAGGAACCAACCGGACGTTCTTCTGCTTTTGCCAGCGCAATGAGCCGCTCAAGGGCGGTCACTTGCTCGGCGCGAAGCCGGGCCTCGCGGGCGAGTTCGGAGTGCTGGAAGAGCCGCACGGGGTCTTCTGGGATGAGCACATTGAGCCGCTTCGACGTGCGGAATGCGTCGAGAAAATGTTTCGTGGCACGCTGCGTCATCATCTTGGCGGCGATGGCATCCACGCAGTTTGGGTCTTTTTCCAGCGCACGGTCGGCGAACGCTTCTGCTTCTTTCCACTTGCCGAATTTCACCTGGAAATTCGCCATGCCAGCCAGCGCATCGACGGAACCACCGTCGAGGGCTAAAGCCTCTTCCATCCAAATCTGCGCAGCGCCGAACTCACGAATCGCGAACATTTTCGCGGCGGTTTTCGCGAGGAATGACGCCCGATCCGAAGCCGAGGCACCTGCTATTTTAGGCCGCAAAGCCTCGGCATCCGCGACACTCCACGGCTTCACGTCCCCGCGCTTGAAGACGTAAGACCAGTGGTCGAGATACACGAGTTGGAAATCGCGCTTTGTCTCCTCGGGATCGATGAAATGATCGAGTAACCGCTGAAAGCCGCTGGGGTCGCCGAGAAGCAAAACGGTATCGAACCGCACCTGCCGATCCACTTGACGAAAGAGCTTCGGATTCACGTTCGCCTGGCGGATTGCGCGGCTCCGGTTGCTATCCGGCTCGCGATCGTCCTCCGCGAGCAAATCGGGGCGAAGCTTTATGACCCAAGGCCGCGCCTCATTGCTGAAAAAGAGGACCTTGGAAGTCAGCCCCTGCAAGACCAGCGATGGCGTAATCACGAGCGGGTTCGGCGGGAAAAGCCACGGTGAAACCCATCGCTTCCACACCTGCCAGCCACACGTAAGCACAAGCAATGAAGCGAGCGCGACGAGGAAAAGGCGGAGCTTTCGAGATTGGATACGCATGAAGTGGCGGCGAGGGATAACCAGTTCCCCGGCGTCCGTCACGCCACACCGAGATGAATCTCCTGTTGCCATTGCGCTTCCCCTTCCGCATTTGGGCGGCTATGCGTGCGGGCCACATGAAACTCGGCTTTATCGGATCAGGAAAAATGGCGACCGCGCTCGTTCAGGGCGTGATCAAATCGGGCGTTTGTCAGCCTTCGGACATCGTGGTGAGCGATGCCGTGCCGGCGGCGAGGCAGCAGCTCGCGGCAGCAAAGGGCGTGAGGCAGGCGGGCAGCAATGCGGAGGTCATTCAGACATCCGACGCTATCGTGCTCGCAGTGAAGCCGCAGGATGCCATCGCGGCCTTAGAGAAACTTCCCGGCTCCGACGGCAAGCTGCTGCTTTCCATCGTCGCCGGGCTCACGATTCCGCGCCTTGAGGAAGCGGGAGGGGCGCGGTTCCGCGTCATCCGCGCGATGCCGAATACGCCTGCGCTCGTCTTGCAAGGCGCGTCCGGATTTTCCCTCGGCAGCGCGGCGACGAGCGAGGATGCGGAGATTGCACGGCGCGTATTTGGGAGCGTGGGCGTCGCTGTGCAGGTGAAGGAAGACCTGCTCGACGCAGTCACCGGTCTGAGCGGGAGCGGCCCAGCTTACGTCTATATGATCATCGAAGCGATGTCGGACGCAGGAGTGCTCATGGGCCTCCCGCGTGACCTCGCGCTGCAACTCGCGGCGCAGACCGTGGCAGGCTCGGCGTCGATGGTTCTGCAAACCGGGACGCATCCCGCTGCGCTGCGCGATCAAGTTACGAGCCCAGGCGGCACGACGATTGCAGGAGTCGAGCAACTCGAATCGAAAGGTCTGCGCGCAGCGCTCATTGCGGCAGTCCGTGCGGCGACGGAACGCGCGCGGCAGCTCGGGAAATGAAAGCGCTGCTCGCAGCCACGATTCTTAGCGCGGCGAGCAGCATCGCTGCGGAAAAGCCCGGCTTTCGGATTTCTCCGGTCCCCTACGCTTCCCCGGTCGTCACCGAGCAGCGGAAGGAAGCGCAAAAGGAGCATAACGAAGCGCTGAAGCTCCTGGCCGCCGGCGATCTCAAGGAAGCCCGAACGGCTTTCCAAAAAGTGCTGAACCTCTCGCCCAACAATCCGGCAGCGCTAATCAATCTCGGGATCGTCGAGCAACGGCTGAGTAATTTCTCAGAGTCCGAACGCATTCTTCGCCGCGCAGTGCAGGCTTCGCCGACCAGCGGCGCGGGCTGGCTTCTGCTCGGCGTTGTGAGTCTGGAACAGGGAAAGCTCGACGCCGCATTCGCCCATTTTGCGCAAGCCGCTTACCTCGACCCCAACAATCCACAGACGCATATCTATCTCGCAGTGACCCTCGCCCGCAAAGGTTGGAACAGTGCCGCCGAAGATGAGTTTCGTCGCGCCCTGGAATTGGACGGCAACCTCGCCGACGCGCACTACAACCTCGCCGCGCTTTACCTCCAGCGAATCCCTCCCGCCATCGAACTTGCCCGCCGTCACTATCAGCGCTCGCTCGACCTTGGTGCAAAGCCCGACCCCGCGATTGCAGCACGCTTCGACGAATGAACGAGACGCCACGCATCCTAGCCATTCGCGGCGGCGCAATCGGCGACTTCATCCTCACGTTGCCCGCGCTCCGTTTGCTGCGGGAAAACTTCGCGAAATGCCGACTGGAGATTCTCGGATATCCGCACATCGCATCGCTCGCGCTGCGCTGCGGCCCCGACGGCGATCGCCCCTACGCAGACGCAGTCCACAGCATCGAATACGGACCGCTCGCAGGCTTCTTCGCCCGCAACGGAAATCTCGACGCGGCGCTCTGCGAGATGTTTTCGGGATACCAGCAAGTCGTGAGCTGGCTCTTCGACCCGGACGGAATTTTCGAGGCAAACGTCCGCCGCGCCGGAGTGAAGAACTACCTCTCCGCATACACGAAAGTGAACAGCGAGCACCACGCCGCCGCACAGCTCGCGCGCGGTCTGGAAAGCATGGCGCTTTTTCTCGACGCACCGCCCGAAGCCACGCTCCGCCCGACCGCCGAGACGCTCGCCGAAGCCGACGCATGGCTCGCCTCCGCAGGATTGAATCACGGTTTCACCGCCATTCATCCCGGCAGCGGAAGCCCGCGAAAGAACTGGCCTCTGGAGCATTGGCACAAGCTCGCAGCGCGTATCGATGGGGAAATTCTCGTGATTGGCGGCGAAGCGGATGCAGCGCAGCTCGGCACTTTTCGCGGCCGAAAGCTCGCCCAAAATCTTCCGCTCCCACTGCTCGCGGGCATCCTCTCTCGGTGCGGCGGATATTTCGGGCACGACACCGGCATCTCGCACCTCGCTGCCGCCGTCGGCGCAAAATCGACGCTCCTTTTTGGCCCCACTCCCGCATCCGTCTGGGCACCGCTCGGCGCGCACGTTCGCATCATCGAAGCACCCGACCTCGCCGCACTACCACCCGAAGCAGTCACCGCATGAAACTACCAGTCGCTCTCGCATTTCTCGCACTGACCGCATGTGGTCAGGACCGCACAAAATCCGCCACGCTCGAAGTGCTGGAAATTCCCGGCAAACTCCTCGTGGGCAATCCCGGCGGCGATCCGCCTGCGCGTCGCGTCGCGCTTTACTCGCCGCAGGGCGAAGCGGCCGCAATTCCGCTTGTGCTCTACCTTCCAGGCTGGGGCGGCTCTTCGGAGGACTCAATCGCCCGCGGTACGCGCGACTGGCTTTCCGAAGTCGTCGCACAGCTCGCGACTCGCGAGCATCCCGTGCGAATCGCGGCGGTCGATGCACGCTCGCGCTATGGCGGAAGCCAGTATCTCGACTCGGCAGCGACGGGGAATTACGCGCGCTGGCTGACCGATGAAGTCATGCCCGCAATCGAAGCACGACACGCACTTCCGCCCGCCACAAAATGGATTGTCGCAGGGCACTCCAGCGGTGGTTTTGGAGCGCTGCGCCTCGGCATGGGCAGGGACTTTCGCGGCATCGTGGCGCTTTCGCCGGATAGCGACCTCGGCGTCACCCACATCGGGTTTGCAAAAGATCCCGGCGTCCGCGCCATCACCCGCGCCGACTTGGAATCTGCGATGGCCGCTTCGCCGCGAATGCCCGGCAATGGCACTGCGGCGATGATGCTCGGCCTCAGCGCCAACTACGCACCGACCGGAAAGCCCGGTCGCTTTGACTGGATCTACGACGACGAAGGCCGCTGGCGCGCGGACATCTGGCAACGCTGGCTGGAGCAAGACCCGCTCACGATTGTTCAGAAAAAGCCCGACGCGTTTGCGGCATCGCAGCGGATTTACCTTGATGGCGCGGAACACGATGAATTTGGCGCAAACATCGGAGCACGCAAAATCTACGACATCCTCAAAAAACGCCCCGCGCCCGTGAGCTTCCTCGAAACACCCGGTCATCACAGCGATAACCTTGTCGAGCGGCTCGTTCGCGGTATTTTGTGGGCGCAGGGAGTCGAAGTGAAATGAAAGGGCACCGAATTCAAAATGATTGGGGTTGCCCCCTCGGGGCGGGGAGACGATAAAACGCGCTTCCGCTCGAAAAGCGGCAATTTCACAGATGGTCAAAAAACTTCTTCATACACGCTACCGCGTCATCGATCTCGAAAAGACGGTCAACTTCTACCGCGAGGTTCTCGGCCTTGCCGAAGTGGACCGCAAAGTCTCACCACGCGGGTCCAAGCTCGTCTTCCTCAAAGCTCCAGAAAGCGAAGAACTCGTAGAGATTTGTGAATACCCTGCGAGCGGCCCGCTGGTCATCGGACCGGACGTCACGCACCTCGCATTTTCCGTGGACGACATCGCCACTTTTGCCGCGCACTCCGCATCGAAAGGCTACCCGCTTTCCGACGGGCCTACGGCGACCAGCACCGGGAGCATTATCGCATTCATCGACGCGCCCGAGGGCTACGAGATCGAAATCATCCAGCGACCCAACTAAATGGAGTTTGACTGGCTCGACGCATCTTTTGACCTGCACAAGGTCACACCTCGGGAAATCGAAGAAACCTTTGAAGACCCGTTTAGCCTTCGTCTGCTGCCCGATGTCGAAATCGCAGGCGTGGGCCACGCGCGATATTTCAACCTCGGGAAAACGCTCGATGGACGCGGAATTTTCACTGTCTTTTGGAGCGATGGAAAACGCATCCGTTGCATTCTTTCCCGCGACATGACGACGGAGGAAGTCGCGTTTTACGACCGCAAGAATCAGGAACTCAGCTAGTCATGAAACTCATCGCCCACTGGACCGAAATCCCTAAATTTGACAACGAAGAAGACGAAGCCGTCTTCTGGGCCGATGCGCGCATTGAGCCGCGGCTGATGAACCAATCGCTGCTCAAAGCGGACAACCGCGACAGCACTACTATCACCCTGCGCTTCGACCCACGGATGCTGGCCCGCATTAAACGCATCGCCCGCTCGCGCTACCTGAACTACCAGAGCATGATCAAGCAGTGGCTGAGCGAGCGACTCGAGCGCGAACAGCGTGAGACGAACGGCCAGTAATTCGTGGGTGTGATTAAAAGTGGAATAGCGCGAAGCGCAAAGTAGCCCGCGAGTCCCTTCGCGGCTGAATATGACTCGCGAAGCGACCAATCAATCGAAGTGCCGCTTCGCGGGAGGTGTGAAGCCGCGAAGAGATTGCCTTTCAGGCTACCTCCGGTTCGCGGGCTACTTTCTCCGGGCTTCGGATAATTCCACTTTTAATCACACCCGTAATTCGCACTTTTTCCAAACGAGTCTGGACACCGCAGGCTGCGTTCCTTTAGGCAAGTCGGCTCTATGAAAGCCAAAGTCTTCGTGATGCCAAAGCAAAGCATTCTCGACCCGCAAGGGGTCGCCGTCCGTGACGCCATGCGCCACCATGGTCTGCCGGGAGTGAAGGCCGTCCGCGTCGGTAAAGTGATCGAATTGGAAGCGGACGGCGTAAGCGAGGCGCAGCTCCATGAAATCGCCCGCGACATGCTCAGCAATCCTGTCGTCGAGGACTACACCATCCAGATCGAAGCCTGATTTTTCTACCCGTGAAAGCTGCCATCATCCGCTTCCCAGGCTCCAATTGCGACCAAGACTGCGAGCTCGTGCTCCGGGAACAAGGCTTCCAGGCCGAGTTTGTCTGGCACAAAGATTCCAGCGCCGCGGGCTACGATCTCATCGTGTTGCCCGGCGGTTTTAGCTACGGCGACTACCTGCGCTGCGGTGCCATCGCGCGCTTTTCGCCGATTATGAAAAGCGTCGTCGAGCAAGCTGCGAAAGGCGTGCTCGTGCTCGGCATTTGCAACGGCTTCCAGATCCTCTGCGAGAGCGGACTGCTCCCCGGAGCGCTCGTGCGCAACCGCGACCTGCGGTTCATCTGCGAGCACGTCAATCTACGCGTGGAGAACACCGCGAACCCGTTTCTTTCCGCATCGAAAGTTGGCAGCGTCTTGAACGTCCCCATCGCTCACGGCGAAGGGAACTACGTCTGCGATGCCGCCACACTCGCGCAACTCAAGGCCGAACAGCGCATCCTGCTCCGCTACAGCGACGCCGCCGGAGCCATCACCGATGCTGTGAATCCAAACGGCGCGACCGAAAACATCGCGGGAATCTGCAACGCAGCCCGCAACGTCTTCGGCCTCATGCCGCATCCGGAGCGTGCGTGCGACGCACAGCTCGGCAGCACCGATGGACGCCTCGTTTTCCAGAGCATCCTCGCGACCCTCGGCAAAGCGAAGGCGGCCTGACCTGTCGCCATGCTTCCGACCCGCCTCAAACAAATCATCGACGTAAAAGAACGCGAGGTCGCCAAAATCCTCCCGAAAGCCGACTACCTCCGCGCTGCTGCGCTGGAGCGCAATGAGTTCCGGGGATTCGCCGCAGCGCTGGATCGCGGACGCGATGAAAACGGCGACCCGCTCACGCTTGCGCTGATCGCCGAAGTCAAAAAAGCGAGCCCGAGCGCCGGAGTGATTTCTGCGGATTTCGATGCTGTCGCAATCGCGGAAGCCTACGAAGCTGCCGGAGCGCAGTGCATTTCCGTGCTCACGGACGAGCAGTTCTTCCAAGGAAGCCTCGGCTATCTCGCCCAGATCCGCCGGGCCGTGCGCCTGCCATTGCTGCGAAAGGATTTTACCATTCACGAAGCTCAGATTTGGGAGGCGAGCGTGGCCGGTGCCGACGCCATCCTGCTCATCGTCGCAGCGCTGGAGCAGCCGCAACTGGAAAAGCTGTACAAAGAAGCGCTCGCCTGCCAGCTCGACGTGCTCGTAGAAGTCCACACCCGCGAAGAAATGGACCGCGCAATCGATCTCGGTGCGACGCTCATCGGGATCAACAACCGCAATTTGCACACTTTCGAAGTCGATGTCCGTGCGACCGAGGAACTGAGCGAAGAAGCGCCGAAAGACATCCTTCTCGTCAGTGAGAGCGGCTTAAAAACCCGCAAAGACACGCAACGCGCATTCGACTGTGGCTGCAACGCCATCCTCGTCGGCGAGTCACTCATGCGCGCCGGAATCGCCGGAATCCCCGAGCAAGTCCGCGAACTCATCGGCGTCGGTATTGTGTGAACCTCGGACAGAACCAATACGTTCCGAGAATTCGAATGTTCACGCGAATGGTGACGAGCAAGTTGCTCGGGTGGTACACGGCCAGTCGCGACACATCGAGCCCGGTGCCGTCGGCGAATTTCGCTATCATGCGGATCTTCACCTCTTTGCGCAGCTCGGCGATGACTTCGCCATCCGGCCACGCGACGAGGTCCGTGGGCGCGGAGACTTCCGGAGAATCCAGCGCACCCGCACGGAGCCAATCGAGGACAAGTTTTCCCTCGACGGAATCGACGCCAAAGCGCTTTCCGCCCTCGTGGGGAATCGCGGCGGTTGCCTTAAAAAAAGACGAGACTTTCCGCAGGCTCAAACGCATTCACCCGCCGCCCGCCAGTCATCCGCCGCATGCTGCCCGCAGAGGGACAGCTTGAACCCGCCTCTTTTCTGCCCGTTTCCATGTCACCCACCGAGGTTGCAGCCGGACTTGCTGAGCACCGCCATCACGTCCGTGCGGAACTCGACGGCGGCAGTCGCGCAAGATGCGAGTGCAATGAACGCGATGGATGGGAAAATGATCTTCACTGCGAGTGCAGAGGAGAACCCACGGGCGCGCAAAGGCTAG
>JAYSTZ010000955.1:0-2240 GCA_043719365.1 Verrucomicrobiaceae bacterium
GCCGGAAACGACACGATCACTTTTCCCGTGTGTTTGCCCTGCGCCATCAGCCGGAACGCTGCATCAATGCGACAAGCTGGGAACGAGCGGAACGGCAGCGCCCTCAGAGCACCTTGTGCGACGAGGTCTGTCACCTTCCGCAGCAACAGGCCGGTGCGCTCTTCATCGCCGCTGAAGATCGCGTCCATCGCCACGACGTGGAACGATGCGTTTTTGCGCAGCGGCCAAAGCGGGATTCGCGAGTTCTGGTAAATGTCGCGTTTGCCGATTTCCACGAATCGACCGAACTGCGCGAGACACGAAAGCCCCATCGGAATGGCTTCCGCCGCAAGTGCATTGAGCACCACATCCACACCTTTGCCGTTTGTCAGCGCCATGACCGCCTCTGCAAAATCGCCTCGCCGGGAGTCAATGACGTGCTTCACGCCCAGCACTTCCAGCAATGCGCGTTTAGCCGGGCTTCCCGCACTCGCGATGACTTCAGCGCCGAGATGATGCGCGATTTGGATCGCCGCCATTCCCACGCCACCTGCTCCCGCATGCACGAGAATTTTTTCCCCTGCTTGCAAGTGAGCCACGGTCGTGAGCGCGTGCCACGATGTCATGAACACCACAGGCAACGTCGCTGCCTCTTCAAACGAAAGTCCGTCCGGCATTTTTTGCACATCGCCGACACGCGCCATCGAGTGCGTTGCGAGACCAAACACAGCGAGACCAAACACACGATCTCCGGGCGAGACATGCGTCACTCCTTTTCCGACAGCCCGGATGACTCCCGCGACTTCGTCCCCGTAGATTCGCGCATCTGCGGTCTCGGCGGGGTAAAGCGCGAGCGCCTTCAGCACGTCGCGGAAGTTCATTCCTGCTGCCTTCACCTCGATCACGACTTCGCCCGGCCCGCATTCAGGCAGGGCGAAAGGCATCAGCCGAAGCGAATCGAGAATGCCGCGCTCCATCGATTCGAGCCGCAGTGGAACAGTCGGCGCGAGCTCTTGCTCACGCTTCTCCAATCCGCGAACAATTCGCCGCACGAAGCGGGCTTCGCCGCGGAATGCGATTTCGCGCTCCGCGTCACCTCGCTGCAATTCCGCCCACAGCGCGGCGTCGTCTGTTTCCGCTGGTTGCGATGGAAGATCGATTCCGCGGCAGGTCACATTTGGATACTCATTCGCAATGACACGCATCAGTCCAATGGCAGCCGTCTGCCCCACCGAGACATCGTTCCCATGGCCGATCGCCTGTGCTCCGCGCGTCACCAAATCCAGCCTCACCTTCGCAGCGGGCCAGCCGTTTGCGAGAGCCTGCGCGAGATGAAATAGTCCGTCCGTGCCAAGCAGCGCATTGTCTGTTCCGCTCGCAGGCTCCGATTCATCCAAAGTCCATGCATAAACGAAACGCTCCGGCGGCGCGTCGTCGCAGGCTGCCAGCAACTGAGTCCAGTCCTCGGGCTGCTCAGCACAGACGGTAAATGCGTCGGGGCCATCCACGGAGAATGAGCTTCCGCGAATCGCGACGCGACAGCGCACGCCGGACACTCTCAGCGCACTCGCAAGGCGCTCGCCGAGCCCGGAGTAATCCGAGAAAACGAGCCACGACTGCTCCGTCGGCGCATCGTTTGCAGGAGCGACAACCGGCTCCGGAACCAGCCATTCCTTGCGCGCCATCAGACCGATGAGGCTCTCGCCGCCCTGGCTGCGAATGAGCCCGGACACAGACGCCGTCTCGCTAAAGCCCGACTCGCGCAGCGCCTGCTCCCACTGCGCGCGTTCGAGAAGAGGATGTTTCGGACGCAGCTCGAAATCGTTGAATCGCCACCAACCGCTCGTCAGTCCGAACACCGCGTTGAGCCACAGATGCGGCGTGGCGACATCGACAAAAAGAAGGCTGCCTCCGGGCGCGAGCAGGTCGTGAATATTGCGGAGCGCTGCCCGCACATCGCTGACGGCATGAACGACATTCGTTCCGAGGATGATGTCGAACGAACCAGACTCGAGCTCCTGGTCAGTTCCCGGACGCTCGAGATCAAACGGCTTGAACTCAACCTCAGGAAACGCGGCAAGCTTCTGCCGCGCCGATGGGAAAAACGCCGCCGACACATCACTGAACGTGTAAGAATGCAACCCGCGCGCGAGTAGTGGCAACACTTGGGAAGCCAGGCCACCGGTGCCTGCGCCGATCTCGAGAATGCGGAGGCCGCGGCCCGGCGGGAGATTGCGCGCCGCTTCATGGACTGCGCGAGC
>JAYSTZ010000956.1:0-5117 GCA_043719365.1 Verrucomicrobiaceae bacterium
TACGCGATTGTCTGCCTGCCCGCTGAACGCAGCGGCTATTCCGATTTCCAACACGTAAACCAACCAAGAACTATGAAACGTCTCATCGCATTCGCATCACTCGCCGCACTGGCGATTGCTGCACACGCAGCCGAACCGCTCCGCGTCTTTATTCGCGCTGGCGAATCCAACCGCGGCAAGGAAGTCCACGCGCATCCTCGCTTCCTAGAAGAATGGAAGCCGCTCCTCGCCGAGCGCGGGATGAAAGTGGACGGCGCTCTCGATTGGCCCACGGCAGAGCAGCTCAAAAACACGGACGTCGTTTTGCTTTATGCGCAGGAGGGCGGCGACGCTACGCCGGAGCAGGAAGCGGCGGTAAATGAATACCTCAAGCGCGGCGGCGGTCTTGTGGTGCTGCACACTGCGGCGGTCTCGATGAAAGACCCGGCTTGGTGGCGCGAGGTGCTCGGTGGTGCTTGGAAGCCCGGCACGACGAAGTGGAGGGAAGGCCCGATGGACCTTTACTACACGGAGAATCAGCGGCTTGGCGGCGGGCATCCGATCACTTACGGCGCGTCGAATTTCCATCTCGACGATGAGATTTACTACGACATGGACATCAAGCCCGCGGCCCGCGTGCTGGCGTCGAGCTACACGCCGAAGATGAAAGACGGGCAGTCGCTGACGAAGGATGGGAAGGCGCACATTTACGACATCCAGCCGCAGATGTGGGTGTATGAAAATACGTGGGAAGGCGGCACGAAGCCGTACCGCGCGTTCACGAGCATTCCGGGACATCAGTTCAAGACGTTTGGCTTTCCGCAGTATCGCGCGGTGATTGTGCGCGGGCTTTCTTGGGCGGCGAAGCGCGAGAATCTCGATGAGTATGTGAAGAAGGATGAGCTCGACGCGCTCACGTATCCCGAAGGCGGACCGCAGCGTCCGGCAGATACGCTCAAGAATTTGGAGATCCATCCGGACTTCAAACTCACGCTCGTCGCAGCCGAGCCGCTCATCACGAAGCCGATGAATTTCGACTGGGCCCCGGATGGCTCGATGTGGGTTGCGGAGACGCCTGAGTATCCGAATGGTCGCCGCGGAATGCGCCCGGATTATCGAGGGAAGGAATGGAAAGACCACGGCGGCATTGACCCGGCACCGGGCGATCAGGAGCGCAAAGGGCTGGATAAAATCTCGCGTCTCATCGACACGGACGGCGATGGCGTGATGGACAAAAAGGAGGTCTTTTATGAAGGCCTCGATTTGGTGACGGGCCTCGTATTTTACAAGGACGGCGTGATCGTCACGCAAGCGCCCGACATCCTCTGGCTGCGCGACACGGACCACGATGGCAAGGCCGACAAAGTGGAAAAACTCTACACGGGTCTCGGCACCGGCGACACGCACGCGGTCATCAACAATCCGCGTTGGGGCTGGGACGGCTGGATTTACGCCACGCACGGTTACAGCGCTGGTCGCGTGAAGAGCGGCGACGGCGCAAAGGATTTCGGCGGAATCGGTTCGGGCGTTGTGCGCTTCAAGCCCGACGGCTCGGCATTTGAGCAATACAGCTCGAAAGGCGGAAACACTTGGGGACTCGAAATCACTGGCGACAACCGCGTGATGTGGACGCAGCCGACGAGCGGCGAATTGCTTATGCAGACGGTGCTGCCAGAATACGCGCTCGCCCGTGGAAAAATCGGCAAGACGCCGAGCTACAACGTCGTGGAAAAATCCGGCAAGACGTTCCCGGCGATGTCTTGGGAGCAGATGGCGTATGTGCAGATCGACTGGGTCGGTTCGTTCACCGCAGCGGCTGGTTGCGTCGTGTATGACGGCGGCACTTGGCCTGCGCAGTACAACGGCGACTACTTCACCACGGAGCCGACGATTAACATCATCCACCACGCAAAGCTCACGCCGCATGGCAGCAGCTACACATTTGCAAAAGAGAAGGGCCGCGAAGAGACGGAGTTCATCCGCAGTCGCGACATGTGGTGGCGTCCCATCGAAGTCCGCGTCGGCCCCGATGGCGCGGTGTATGTCGGCGATTTCTACAACCAAGCCGTCATCCACAACGACACACGCGGGCCGGACCACAACAAGGTCAACGCCGCAGTGCGGCCTGACCGCGACCATTACTTTGGCCGCATCTGGCGGCTCGACCACAAGGACGCGAAGAAGATCGCGGTGCCGAATTTGGCGAAGGCCTCGGTGGAGGAATTGGCGAAGGCGCTGGAACATCCGAATCGGGTGGTGCGGATGAATGCACGCCGATTGATCGAAGAAAGGGCATGGCCGGAGACGGAGAGAACAATCACGCCCGCGCGGAGGAAGGAATATGAAGAAGTCGCGAACTCGTTGAAAAAGGACTTCAACGCTTGGCAAACGCCGGAAGGCAAAATCGCAGCGTTGTGGACCACATTTTGGGTTAGCGGGGTTTCGGAAACCTTATTTGCGAGTGCTGCTGCTGATTCCGACCCGTCAGTTCGCCGAAACATCGCGCAGATTAGTGAAATTCGGTTCCCGGGTTTTTCGGCAAATAATTTCACTGATCCTAAAACCGTTGAGCGGGTCACGGGTTACCAGACGGAATGGCAGCGGGCATTTCAGCCTCTCCTCAATGATGCGGATGGCCAAGTGAGGCTCGCCGTTTTGCGCGCCCTCGGCGGTTCGGACCTTAATGAAGCCTCAGCCAAAGCCCTCGTCGCCGCATACACAAAATTCGACGACGACTTCCAGCGCAGCGCCGCCGTCGGCGCGGCTTCGCGCAACCCCGCCGCAGTCATCGCAGCAGCATTGGATGCAGCGGGTAGGGTGGGCGTCTCGCCCGCCGGTTCGGGCGTCTCGCCTGAACCATCGAACGTCGGAAAAGGTGATTCTGCAAACAACGCCGTTGGTAATTCGGATGCGCCACGCGGGACGCGCGGCACGGCGGGCGGGACGCCCACCCTACCCGATGCCCAATCGCTCGCCCCACTGATCGCCGCTCTGATGCAAAACATCACCGCGCCCGACGACGCTGCAAAACTCGCCATCGCCATCGCGGACAAACCCGCATCCGCCGATGCGCTGAAACGCACCATCCTCGACTCGCTCGCGAAAACTGTGAAGGGCGAACCCGCGATGACGCCGGAACTCACCGCCGCGCTGACCAAGCTCCTCGGCAGCGGAGCCAGCGCAGCCGCGCTCCCGCTCGCCGCGAAGTGGGACAAGGACGGCGCTCTCAAAGGCGAGGTGAATAGCCTCATCGGTAAACTGAAGGTCACGATTCGTTCCACAGCACCCGACGACCAGCGCCTCGTAGCAGCTACCGCACTTATCGGAATGCGCTCGGTGAATCCGTCAGGGCTCGGACTAGTGATGACGACGATTTGCGACTTTGCAGAACCTGCGACCGTCCCGATTTCTCCGTCGCTTCAACGACAGCTCATCCTCGCAGTTAGCGAAACTGGTGATGTGAAAGGCGATGAACTCGTTGGAAAGCATCTGTCTGCCGCTTTTGCTCGGTTGCCTGACGACGTGCGCCCGGTCGCATTTGACGTAATTATCAAGCGCGCAGAGTGGGTGAAT
Source organism: Verrucomicrobiaceae bacterium (assembly GCA_043719365.1). Lineage (GTDB taxonomy): Bacteria > Verrucomicrobiota > Verrucomicrobiia > Chthoniobacterales > Chthoniobacteraceae > SXWH01. The sequence continues at coordinate 3,553 of JAYSTZ010000956.1, forward strand.
TCTTTCCTCGACTACGTGAAGACCACGCAAGTGCCAGCGACGCTGCTCGGACCGACTGTTGCCTCGCGCCTCCGCACGCATCCCGATCCGGCGATTTCCAAACGCGCCGCCGCGATGCTCGAAGAACTGAACCCGATGGCGAAGCTGAAAAACGAAGCCATCGCCAAGCTCGCACCCGTGGTCGAAGGCCCCGGCGGCGATGTCGCGAAGGGCAAGGCGATGTTCACCACGACGTGCGCGATTTGCCACAGCTTCGACGGCCAGGGCAAAGACATCGGACCCGGCCTCACCGGCATGGGCTCGCACGCACCCGCCGAACTGCTCACCGCCATCGTGGACCCCAATCGGGAAGTCGATCCGAGCTTTGTCGCGTGGAACTTCGAGCTGAAAAACGGCCAGTTTATGTCCGGCATCATCGCTCGTGAAAACGCAGCGACCGTGCTCATACGCAGTCTCGCCGGGGAACAGGAAATCAAAACGAGCGACCTCAAAGCCCGCACCAACACAGGCCGCTCGCTCATGATCGAAGGCTTCGAAGGACTCGGCGCGGAAGCGCTCCGCGACGTCATCGCCTACATGCAGAGCGTCGATGGCAAAGGCTACCGCACGCTCGACCTGAAGGACGCCTACACCGCCAACAGTGCGCTCGGGCTTTACGACAAAGCCGTGCAAACTCCGGAATCCGTGCAGTTCAAAAAGACCGGCACCGTCGTCTTTGGCGGAGTGCCGTTCAACGTCGTCGCGCCCGAAAAATCCGCGACCGGCAAGAACGTCGTCCAACTCCAAGGCGGACCAAAAGGGACGTTCTCATCGAAAGACATGCCCGCGAAAGTGGAGGTCAAAGTCGGCGGATTTAAAGCGAACCGCATTCACTTCCTCGGCGGAGTCGGCGGCTGGGCGTATCCGTACGGTCAGGATACGACGGTCGCGATGAAGGCAATCGTCGCATTTGCCGACGGCACGAGCGAAACACTGGAGTTCAAAAACGGCGTTGAAATCGCCGACTACATCGCCCGCAACGACGTGCCCGGCTCGAAGTTCGCCGAAGGCCTCACCGCCGGACGCGCCCAAGTCCGCTGGTTCAGCAAGCAGCTCAAAACCACCGGAGCCATCGACAAAATCACGCTCGAAAGCACTAACACCGTCGTCGCCCCGACCACATTCGCCATCACCGTGCAACTCGCCGACGCAAACGCCCCGTTGCAGAGCGGAGTGCCCGCTGCCGAGCCTGCGCCAAAAGCCGCGAAGGTTTCCGGCGACAACGACGCGAACTTCAAGCCGCAGTTCAGCGACGAAGTCCCGCAGCCACCCGCGACCAAGCCCGCAAACGGCCCGCGCGTTCTCATCGTCGGCGGCGGTTCGTCGCACGACTTCGTGAAATTCTTCGGCGGAACCGACAAGGAAACGCTCAAGTCCGTGAGCGGTTGGGTGGACTTCACGCAGAACCTCAACGGCATTGCCGAAATCCTCGACCGCGTGGACGTGCTCGTGCTCAGCGCGAACCAGCCCATCGCATCGAAGACCAAGAAAGCGCTCATCGACTACGCGAACCGCGGCGGCGCGAT
>JAYSTZ010000957.1:0-2239 GCA_043719365.1 Verrucomicrobiaceae bacterium
GTTTACGCTCCGTGAAGCGACCCGCGACATCACTCGCAACGAGCCTTTCGACTCGGCTGCGCACAAGGTGGACGGCTGGATGACGACGGACTTTCAGGAAGCGCATCTATTTACCAAGGTGGGCGATTGGCGCTGGAAACAGGGCAGCCCGCTGAAGGCCGCGAGACCGGTCTTCGTCGATGCGCTCCCGACTTCGCACGACCGGCCAAAAGTGCGCGCTGTCTCGGGCGCGGCATTTCTCACGAAGCTCGGCGTGACGGCGGCGGATGGCACAGCGCGCCCCGGCATGTCCGACAAGCTCCGGCAAGTGGAGCGTTTCGTGGAATTGCTCGGACACCTCGTCGTGGATTCCCCGCTCGCGGCGAGCCCTTCGGTGACTGCGTGCGACATGGGTGCGGGAAAAGGCTACCTCACTTTTGCGGCCTACGATTATTTCCGCCGCCGCGAAACCAGCATCTCCATGACCGGTGTCGAGCGTCGTGCTGACCTCGTCGAGCAAACCAATGGCGTCGCAGCCGAACTCGCGTGCGACGGGCTCCATTTTGTGGAGGGCGAAATCGGGACGTTTGCGCTGCCGGATAAGCTCGACCTGCTCATCGCGCTCCACGCCTGCGACACCGCCACAGACGACGCGATCGCCGCCGGAGTGAAAGCGAACGCTGCGCTCATCGTCGTCGCGCCGTGCTGCCACAAAGAAGTGCGACGGACGTTTACCCCGCCACCCGTGCTGGCCGAAGTGCTGCGCCACGGAATCCTCGCCGAGCGGCAAGCTGAACTACTCACCGACGGACTGCGCGCGCTCATTCTCGAGATTCACGGATACGAAGCAAAGGTGTTCGAATTTATCTCCAGCGAGCACACTGCAAAGAATCTGATGCTCACCGCCACCAAGCGCGCGACGCCTGCCCACGCCGACGCACTGAAAGCGCGACTTGCGGAAACGATGGCCTTTTTCGGACTCGGCGAGCAGCGCCTCGCAAAGCTGCTCGGCACGCTATGAGCACCGGATTTACGCGCAACGAAATCGCCGTCCTCACGCGAATCCGTTCGCGGTTTCTGGATGCGACGAACGTGGGCGGCGGATACTGGAAGGACGACGAGGAACTCGCGCTTTACGACGACACGTTTGCGCAGCGAATCGGGTGGAAGTGGGAAGCCGTTCTCCGCGAGCTCTCCTCTCGCGACTGGCAGCCACGCAGCACACGGGTGCTCGACTTTGGCTGCGGCAGCGGGGTCGCGTCGCGTCGCGTGCTCGGTGCATTTCGCGGCATTCGCGAGGTGTCCCACACCGATGTCTCGTCCGCCGCCGTCCACTTTGCCGTGCGCCGTCAACGCGAGGAATTCCCGGCTGTTCTCTCCATTCCTTTCGACAAAAACCGCCCGTTGCCACCGGGCACGATGCTCGTCGTGAGCCACGTCCTCAATGAACTCCCGCCGCAGGCCCACCGGCAGCTCATGCAGCTCGCCGAGCAAGCCGAGGAAATCCTCTGGGTCGAGGCCGGCACCCACGCGGACAGCCGCAGCCTCATCGGTGTGAGGGAAGCGCTCCGCGAGAAATTCTCCGTCGTCGCCCCCTGCCCTCACGCCAAACCATGCGGAATGCTCGCCGCAGAAAATGCCGCGCATTGGTGTCACTTTTTCACGCCGTTTCCGTCCCACGCCGCGCAAGACGCCCGCTGGTCGCAACTTGGCCGGGAGCTTAACATCGACCTCCGCGCCCTGCCCTACAGCTTCCTCGTGATGCAAAAGCACCCGCATGTTTTACCAGAAGCCACACGCTTCATCGGCACCCCGGTGGAAAAGAAGGGGCATTTCGAATTGATTGCGTGCACAGCCGACGGAGCGAAGGAAGTTGCAGCCCAAAAGCGCGACGTTCCCGAGCTCTTTAAAGCGCTTCGCAAACGCGCTATCGCTCCGAGCTACGACGTGACCGTTGAGGCTGGAAAAATTGTCTCCGCCCGTCCTACGCAAGAGGCATCGAGCGACTCGTAGCTCGACATTCCAATGTCGAGTAAGGACTCGGAGGAAGAGCAGAATGTTCCCTCTGCGAAAGACGTCGAAAACTCGACTTTGGAAAGTCGAGCTACCCCGCACACCGTAGTCTTTTTCAACTTTCCATTTCCCATCCAGCTATTTCCCGCTAAACCGCTGCCGCTTTTTCTTACATGGCCAAATATATCGAAATGCCCAAACTCGCCGACACGATGACCGAAGGGACCGTCGTGAAATGGCTGATCAA
>JAYSTZ010000958.1:0-5116 GCA_043719365.1 Verrucomicrobiaceae bacterium
AATGGGGACAGCGGCGGAAATGTAGTTCCATCCCACGGTGAAAAGCGGCATCCCGTCAGCATCAGCGGACGCGACTTCCGGTTCCGGCCCGACGGCAGCGCCTTTGAGGCGGAGTCCGGCCAAACGCAATACGGCCGCCGTCGCGACGACTGGGGTAATTGGTTCGGCAACAACAATCCGACGTGGCTCTGGCATTACACGATAGAAGACAGCTACCTGCGCAGAAATCCCAAACTCGCCGTGAAGACCGTCCGTAACGTTACGAACAGCGACACTCGCGTTTTCACCGCCTACCCGCTTGCCGAGGCACCGACCCGGCTGAACCAGCCGCAGTCGCTCGGCCACGTCACCAGCGCAAACAGCCCTGCGCCGTACCGCGATGAATTGTTCGGCCCCGAATTTTCCACGAGTGTGTTCATCAGCGAGCCGGTTCACAATGTCGTCCATCGCGAAGTGCTCGTCCCCGAAGGCGCGACGTTCACCAGCAAACGCGCCGATGGCGAGGCGGAGCAGGAGTTCCTCGCGAGCAAGGACGTCTGGTTCCGCCCCACCATGCTGAAGACCGGCCCCGACGGCGCGCTCTACATCGCCGACATGTATCGCTTCGTTTTGGAGCATCCGGAGTGGATCGCCCCGGAAACGCAGAGCCGGATGAACCTCCGCGCCGGAGCGGACAGAGGACGCATCTGGCGTGTCTATCCGACCGGCTCGAAGCTTCGGAAGATTCCGAAGTTGCAGGAGCTCCCCGACGAAGCGCTCGCCGCTGCGATGGATTCGCCAAACGGATGGCAGCGAGATACAGTGCAACGCCTCCTCCTGCAAAACCAGAGCGCCGGAAAGGCAGCGACCAGTTCGGCTCCGATTCTGCGCAAACTCGCCGCGAGCGCGGCAAACCCGAAGGTTCGCGTGCAATCCATTGCCACTCTCGCGACGCTCTCCGTCTTCACGCCGGACGACCTTCGCACCGCGCTCCGCGATGCCCATCCGCAGGTGCGCTTGCACGCGCTCCGGGCGGCGGAGGGCGGAAAGGCCGCCATGTTTGAGCCACTGGTAGTCTGCGAAAATGATCCGGAGTTCACTGTGCGCCGACAGCTCGCGCTCACGCTCGGCGAGTTTCGCGATGTCGATCCGCGTGCCGGCGAGATCCTGGGGCGGATCGCGGAGAGGGAAGGGGACAGCGAGCCAATGCGCATCGCCGTTCTTTCCTCGCTGAAACTAGAGGAGGCTCTATTTAAAAAACTGAACGCTGCCCCGGCTCTGATAGCAAAACCTCCTGAGTTCCCAAAGCCCACCACTACTGACCGCGCAAAGGTCATCGCAGGATACGCGGAAGTCTCAAAGCACAAGCCCGACGCCGCACGGGGACGCGCGACCTTCCAGCGAAGCTGCGTGCTTTGCCACCGCTTCAAGGGGGAAGGAAATGAAGTAGGACCGGACCTCGCCATGACCTCGGCGAAGCCTGACGAATGGATGCTGGCCGCCATTTTTGATCCCAATGCCGCCGTCGAGCCGCGTTATGCTGCGCAACTCGTCAAACTCAAATCCGGTGCCGAACTTATCGGAATCATTTCATCCGAAACGGCGAACAACATTACCCTCCGGCTTCCCGGCGGAAGCGAGCAGGCAATCCTCCGCCCGGATATTACGACGATCAGCACTTCCGGGAAATCGCTCATGCCTGAGGGCCTCGAAGCCTCGCTGAAGCCTCAGGACGTCGCCGATGTTCTCGCGTGGCTGCGGAGCAAATGACGGCAGGGAATTCACGATTTCGCGGCAGAGTGCTTGCGCAAACGCCTTCGCGAGCTTTTGCTGCCGGACGTGTTCAAGCAAATATTCACCAACAACTTTTTCGCGAAGGTATCGTCGCTGGTGCTGGCGACGCTTTTGTGGGCGGTCATCAAAAAGAGCCAACTCAGTGATCCGGCTGCAACGCAGCCGAAGCCAGTGGACTCGAATCTGAATTTTGGCGCGGGAGCTTATGGCAAGTAATCAACGGAAAATGTTCGGCACGGATGGAATCCGTGGAGTCGCAAATCTGGAACCCGTTACTGCGGAGACCGCGCTAAAGCTCGGCCGCGCGGCGGCGCATGTCTTCGCCGAGGCGGGCGTGAGCAAGCGTCGCACCGACCGCAGGCCGGTCATCGTCATAGGGAAGGACACGCGGCTCTCCGGCTACATGCTCGAAAACGCGCTGGCGGCGGGTATCATGTCGATGGGTGTCGATGTATTCCTGCTCGGACCGATTCCCACGCCGGGCGTCGCATACATCACGCGCTCGTTGCGGGCGGATGCGGGCATCGTGCTGAGCGCTTCGCACAACCATTACGCGGATAACGGAATTAAGTTTTTCCGTCATGACGGCTACAAGCTCGACGATGAAATCGAGCATCGCATCGAGCATCTCGTGATGTCTGGTGAGATCGAAAATATCCGCCCGGTGGAAGACAAAATCGGGCAGGCCAAGCGCATCGACGATGCGCTCGGGCGCTATGTCGAGCAGGCGAAATCGAGCTTCCCAAAGAACCTGACGCTCGAAGGAATGCACATCGCAGTCGATGCGGCGAATGGCGCAGCCTACAAGAGTACGCCGTGGATTCTCGCGGAGCTCGGTGCGACCATCACGGTGACCGGGAATCATCCCAACGGGCGGAACATCAATGCCGATTGCGGTAGCACGTATCCCGACGCGATTTGCCGCATCGTGAAATCGTGCGGCGCGAGCGTCGGAGTCAGTCACGACGGCGACGCAGACCGTGTTATTTTGTGCGATGAAAACGGCGATGTGGTGGATGGCGACGAGATTCTCGCCATCGCTGCCCTCGACGCCATTCGCCGGGGCGAGCTTGCGAAGAACACGCTTGTCGCCACGGTGATGAGCAATTTTGGCCTTGATGAAACGCTGCGCGATAACCATGGCCGCGTTCTGCGCACGAAAGTCGGCGACCGATACGTCCTTGAAGCCATGCTCGCACAAGGACTGAACATCGGCGGCGAGCAGAGCGGGCACATGATTTTCCGCGATTATTCCACGACCGGCGACGGCATCGTGAGCGCGCTGCAAATCCTGCGCATCATGGCGGAAACAGGGCGCCCGCTCAGCGAACTGAAGCGCTGTCTTAAGAAATATCCGCAGGCGCAGCGCAATATGATTGTGCGCGAAAAACCGGCAATCGAGACGATGCCCGATGTGGTGAAGCTCATTCAGGAAACAGAGGCCGAGCTTGGGGACGCAGGGCGCGTGCTTCTTCGCTACAGCGGCACGGAACCGAAAATCCGCCTGCTCATCGAAGGCCGCGACGGCGACCAGATTAATAAGCAGGCCGACAGAATCGCTGAACTCGTGCTCGGAAAAATCGGCGCGAAGTAATTACTTCGGTGCCAAGTTCTTCTTGGGCAGGAGATATGGATTCACCGGAATCACCGGTGCCACGGCCGGCGCAACGGGGCGAGTTCCCGGTGCTGTAGGCCGCGTGGTGATCGCGGCGGTCGGACTCAGGACTTTGATTTTGAGATTCCGGTAGGCCACTTCGGTTCCTTGATCGAGCAGTGCGATGCGGGTGGTCTTCTTGTTGCCCCACGTTGGGCCGAAACGAAGTCCGTTTGCCGCAGCGGTATTGCGGAGTGCAGGGCCGAGGTCGAATTCGAGAACTTTCTCGCCGTTGAGCCAATGCTCGACGTGAGCGCCCTGGACGACGATGCGGCCTTCGTTCCACGGATCGCCGCGTCTCTCAAGGGGGTCTGCGGTGCGAAGGCTCGCGTTTGCACCCGGCGCGATGACGCCTTCGAGCGCACTGGAGCGCATCACCGGCCCGCCTTTCAGCCCCTTGGAATTGTGCACATCGTCGATGATCTGATACTCGAGACCTTCCGGCGATTTGCCGATTTGATCCGCGAGCATGTAGCGCACGCCGCTTTCCGCAGACGCGGTCGATTTCCATTCAAAACGAAAATCGAAATCGTAATAGAGGTCGCTAGTCATCAAGTCTCCGCCAGTGACCTCGCCTGTGTCCTTGATCGCCTTCGGGAGTTTTAGTTCTCCAGCTTCCACCTTCCATCCGGCGCTCAAAGGGTCGGACTTCTGAACGCCCCTCATACCGACGAGCCGCGAGCCGTCAAAAAACAGCCTCCAGCCTTGTGCCTTCTCCTCGGGGCTCAGCGTATTCGGAAGCGCAAATCCGGTGCTGGCGGCGAGAGGAGCTGCATCGGGAATAGCGACGGGAGCGGGCGTAGCGCCCGGCTCAACGACGGGCGGTGGCGGAATGAAGCCATTTTGCCCCAGAGCGGAAGCGCTCAGCAAAGAGGCAGTGAATAGCGAACGGATTTTGTGCATAGACGAGATAGAAGGAAGACGGATGGTGCGGTGAAATATTAGATGCCCTCGGGTAAAAGGGAGTTGGAAGTGCCGGAAAACCGGCGTTTCGTCCAGAACTCACTTCTGGGCGCGGCGGTGATGCCTGAGGACGCTAAACGCCAACAGGATGCCACGCGGTTTTCATCTCCACGGTATCGAGAATCCAGTAGGGAGACTCCGCTTTTTCACCGGTCCATTCCGTGGCGGAAAGCGACCGGCTCGCGTATCGCTTCATGTTGAGCGCACTTCCGGCCCGGAGAATTTCGCCCGTTGCTGCGTCTCCGGAGCCGTCGATAATCGCGTTCACGTCCATGTGGCTGGCGAAATGCGGTGCCAGCTCTGCGCGCGATCCAGTGAGCGTGTTGACAACCCCGCCGGGAAGGTCGCTCGTCGCAAGGACTTCGGCAAATGTGACGGCGGGAAGCGGTGATGCGCCGCTGGCGAGGACGATGCACGTATTCCCGCTCAGAATGATCGGCGCGATGATCGACACGAGTCCGAGAAGAGCAGGGGAGTCAGGGCAAACTGCGACGACAACTCCGGTCGGCTCGGGGAATGTGAAGTTGAAATGCGGCGTCGAGACCGGGTTCACAGCACCGAAGACCTGAGAGTATTTGTCGGTCCAGCCAGCGTAGTGGACGAGGCGGTCGATGGACGCGTCCACTTCCGCTGCGGCGTTTTTCGTCCCGGCTCGAGAGAGCTCTGATGCGAGTTCCGCGTGGCGCGTTTGCAGCATTTCAGCGGCGCGATACAGAATCTGGCCGC
>JAYSTZ010000959.1:0-13187 GCA_043719365.1 Verrucomicrobiaceae bacterium
CTTTGCGCCCCCTCACCACCGTGACCATCCGCCCCGGCTGCCGGCACCGCGCCGTGGGAAAACTCAAACTCCTCAACTTCGTAGTCCCCGCCTTTGACCCAGAGGATGAGTGGTTCGATTGAGAAGATTAATTCACCAGCAGTCTGGCAACGCAGCTTCAATGGCGCGATCATCACGAGACTGGAGCAGACGCAGGCTGTAGCTCGACATTCCAAGGTCGAGGATGGGCTCGCAAACGAACTGAACCTTGTCTCCGGAGGCCCGCCAAAACTCGCCTTCGGAAAGTCGAGCTACGCTGCCGCAGCAGGGGCGCAAAACGCGGATTCGGCCCGCTACTTCCCGGTGGATGCCGAGGCGACTGGTGGTCGGACGCGCTGATTGAAGAACGGGTAGCTGGTGACGACTTCGGTGATGAGCGTCTGCATGTGGAAGCCGTCTTTCGCGATGGTTTCCATGAGGTGATCGACGACGATTTCATCATAGCCTTCGAGTTGGCGGCAGAGGGCGTAGGCTAGGAGTTTCTCGGTGAGGTTGCGGGCGAGGTCGGGGGCGCGGGCGGCGATGATGACTTTGAGTTCTTTGGGCGAGGTGAAGCGCTTGCCGCCGGGGAGCTCGCCTGCGGCGTCAATCGCGCCGCCGGTGTCGTCGCTGTCGCGCCAGCGTCCGATGGCATCGAAGTTCTCCAGCCCAAAGCCGATGGGGTCGAGAATCTTGTGGCAGTTGGCGCAGACGGCATTTGTGCGGTGGAGTTCGGTGCGCTGACGGAGGGTGAGGTTTGCGACGGTCTTTTGGTCCTGTTTTTCCAAGGTGGGGACGTTGGGCGGTGCGGGTGGGACGTGTTCGCCGAGGACTTGTTCGAGCACCCACACGCCGCGTTTCACGGCGCTGGTGCGGTTGGGGAACGAGGTGGTGGCAAGGACGGCGGGCATGGAGAGGATGCCGCCGCGGTTGGCGTCGGTGAGTTTCACCTTGCGCATCTCGGGGCCGGTGATGGTTTTTTCCATGCCGTAAATGGCGGCGAGGGGGCCGTTGAGGAATGTGTAATCGCTCTCCACAAACCGGACGATGCGCCGGTTTTCGCGCACGATGCTGTCGAAGAACAGGCGCGCTTCGTCGTACATCGCGGTGCGCAGTTCGCTGGTCATTTGGGGGAACTTCGCGGTGTCGAATGTCTTGCTCTGCAAGCTGCCGACGCCGAGCCATTGTGCGCCGAACCCATCGAACAACGCCCTCGAACGCGGGTCGGCGAGGAGCCGCTGGACCTGCGCTTTGAGGACGGCGGGCTCGTGCAAAGTCCCGGCATCGGCGAGCGTGGAGAGCTCTGCATCGGGCATGGTCGCCCACAAGAGATACGACAATCGGGAGGCGAGTTGGTGGTCATCGAGCGGGACGATGTCGCGCCCGGATTCGGCTTCCTTGGCGGGCGTGATGAAGAGGAACTGGGGAGATACGAGGACGGCTTTGAGCATCAGCCGAAGCGCGTCGGCGTGGGCCAGTTTGTTTTCGCGCGCCAGATCAAAGACGGCGAGCAGCACTTCGAGTTCCGCATCGGAAGCCGGACGCCGGTATGCTTTTCGCGCGATGGAACGGGCGACGTTTGTCGCTGCCTCACGGGCATCGCTGCCCGGCGCGGGAGGTTCGCCGAATAGACGCGTTTGCACGTCTTTGGATGCCAGTGCGCGGTCGAGCACTTCGTTGGCAATCGCGAGATACTGCTCCGACTGGAGCGGCGAGAGCGTGTTCAAGTATCCCTCGCCGAAGACTTCATCCGGCAGCTCGCGGGCGACGCCGGGGTCCACGCCAAAGAGGTCGCGGAGTGTGTTGCCGTATTCCATTTTGGTGAGCCTGCGAATCACAAACGCACCCGGATCTTTTGAGCTGAGAAACTTGAGCTGGCCGATCCCGTCGATGAATTTCTTCCGCTCTGCTTCAGTCGGCTGCTTGTCCACATCGTCCGGCGGCATGTCGTGGGCCTTCACGTTTGCGAGCGCCTGCTTCCAGCGCTTGCCGGATGCGGGCTCGCCGGGGTCCTTGAGCGCTGGCTCGAAGTTGATCCCGCCTTTCTGTTTCTTGATACCATGGCAGCTCGAACAGTAGTTCTTTACGAACGGTGTGACGTCGTCGCCGAACGACTTTTTGGCATCGGTATGTAGCGCGGCAAAATCTTCGTTGTCCGCATAGCACGGGGCAGCAAGGGCCAAGGCAATCGCAGCGATGGTGAGGGTTCCCGGAACTCTCATCCTGCGCAGCAAACTGTATTTCGATTGTTCATCCATTGCTCTAGCCGAATGAGAGCGCGGTCTTTGCCAGAATCTGCATTTGGCCGCAAAAGCACACAGTGAACGCAATGAATGCTGGCGCTTCGGCGTCCGATGGGTTGTGTTTAAAAGTGGAAAGTAGCGCGCGAGTCCCTTCGCGGCAAAAGCCAAACGCCGAAGCCGCATAAAACAAAAGTGTCGCTTCGCGAGTGGTGTTGAGTCGCGAAGGGATTGCCTTTCAGGCTACCTCCGGTTCGCGAGCTACTTTGCGCTTCGCGCCATTCCACTTTTAATCACACCCGTCCGATGAGCCGAACATTCAGCATATGATCGCCGCTTTGCGCCGCACACTTTCCGACCTGCTGAGTCCCCGGCTGACTTGGACACTCATCAAAGCCGTGCTGCTGAGTGCGCTGGCGTATGGGGCCGTTTGGGGTGCGGCGTGGTGGCTCATCATGCGCTCTCACTGGGCGAATTCCGCATGGCTGAATCAATCGCTGCACGTGCTCGGCGGGCTGGGCGTGATGGCCCTTTCGCTGGTCCTTTTTCCTTCGGCGTTTGGCGTCCTGCAGGCGCTCTTTATCGACGGCGTGGCGGACCGAATCGAATCGAAGCACTATCCGGAGCTCGGCGCGGCGCGGGGTGCAGCGGTTTGGGATGGGATGGTGGTCGCGCTGAACGTTCTGGCGCTCATGGTCGTGGTGAATCTGGTGATGCTGCCCATTTACATCGTCGGGAGCCTTTTCCTCGGCGCAGGCATGATCCTCTTTTACGCCGTGAACGGCTGGCTCTGCGGACGGGAGTATTTCGTGCAAGTCGCATTGCGCCGCATGACCCGCGCGGAAACCAAACTCTGGACGCGCGCAAACCGTGGCACGCTCTGGCTGGCCGGAATCGCCATCACGCTGCTGGGGACGGTGCCGCTGCTGAATCTCGCCGCTCCGGTGGTGGGCTGCATTTTCATGGTGCACGTCGCCCGCACCCTGCGCCCGCCAGTCGGCGCGTGACGCGCTACTCTGCGATGCAGTAAAGGAACCGCTCGCCGCGCAGGTAGAGTTCGCGATCCACTAGTGCGGGGGATGCGCTGAAGGAGTCTTCGAGTTGATTCACGGCAATCGTCGCGGCTTGCGCATCGTGGTTTAGGACAACCGTTCTGCCATCGCGGGCCGTGACGTAGATGCGGCCCGCAGCGCCGACAGGAGAGGCGAAAATGTGGTCGCGAATTCCTTCGAGGCGGAGCGGTTCGCCGCGGGATTGGCCGGTGATCGGGTCGAGTCGCACGAGGATGTTTTGGTTGTGCCGGAGGTGATACTGCGTGTCGTCGTAGAGCAGCGGTGACGAGACGTAGGGCGTCATGCGGTTGAGCGTCCACACGACGTGCGCGGTGTCGGTGACGTCGCCTCTCGCTCCCGCCAGGCGGATGCCGAGCATGGCCTGTCGATAGTAGCTGTTCCCGGCGATGAGCATGCCGCGTGTGTAAACCGGCGACGAGACGACGTTGTCCGTGAGACCCGCGCATTCCCAAAGCTGCTCACCGGTGACGAGATCGTAGCCGCGGATGCGTTTCGTCGCGGCGATGATCACCTGCGGCTTTCCATCGACTTCGACAACGAGCGGCGTGGACCATGATGTTTTTTCGTCGCGCTTCACCTTCCAAAGTTCGCGGCCCGTTCGTTTGTCGAACGCGTAGAGAAAGGACTCGCCTTCATTGTCCCAATTCACAACGAGCGAATCGCCGTGGATGACGGGCGAACTGCCTTCGCCATGCGAGTGCAGCGTCTGCATTTTGCCGAGGTCTTTCTGCCACTTCAATGCGCCATCAAAATCCAGACAGTAAAGCCCGCGCGAGCCGAAGAATGCGTAGAGCAACTCGCCATCGGTGACGGGCGAATTCGACGCCTGGCTCCCGGTATTGTGCCCGCCCTCGTGCGGCCATTCCTCGCGCACGACCTTCTTCCAAAGCACACGCCCGTCGCTCCGCGCCACGGCGATGACCATGTATTGATGCCGGTGCGTCACCGGCACGCTGTCATGGACGCCGGGTGCGGAATCCAGCACCGCCGTCTGCGCGTCGCCGACCGGAGCCGCAGCAAGCAGGAAGATACGATCTCCGAAAACAATGGGCGACGAATGACCTTGGCCCGGCACTTCGATTTTCCAGCGGACATTCTTTTTCTCGCTCCACTCGATGGGCGGATTCGCCTTTGGTGCCACGCCGTTCGCAAGCGGCCCGCGCCACTGCGGCCAGTATCGCATGGCGTCAGCCGTCTCGCCGCCCATGACCGGCCACGCGAGTAGGAAAACCAACGCTGAAAGGAAATATGACGGCTTCACGAGTTCGGAGTATCCGGGTCGGCGGATGGCGTGTCAACCGCCCCATTCCCCGACCTCGTTGCATCCGGACGCGTCATCGAATTTCCCCAGGGGACAACTCCGATGCGTATCTTCGAAATTCCCGCTCGCCGCAATCGTTCTCATCTCCTCGCAGATACGGCGTGGGCTACCCATCGCCTTCGCCGACCGCGACCCCGCGTGGGCCGGCTTTCTCGACTGGACCGCGCGGATGCTTCCTCCGCTCGGGATGCGCGGCGGCTATCGGTCTGTCACCGCCGTTTCTGCGGCAGCGACAAGGAGCGGCGACATTCTTGGCGCCGACAGCGTGGTGGTCCGCGGACGCCTCGGAACTTGGTAGAACGACCTTGGGATGTTGGAAATCTGCGCGTCGATCTGGTTTGTCGCGCCGTCGGCGACAAGAATGTGGCCGCTCCTTGTGCGCTCCGCGCTACATCACAACGCGGTCACTCCCTACTTCCTCGCTCCGTTGCTACTAATCACATGTGTCCTTGGTTACTGTAATCTGCCTAATTGCCAAACGAGGTTTCCGGCGGCGCGGGATGCCGTCACAGTCCGAGAATGTTCTTGAGCGAGCACCTCATTCCGATACAGCGCTTCCATGCGCCCGCCATCCATTCACATCAACCGATCCGACCGGGAGAATGTGCATTTCTCCGAGTCGTTCGGTATAATGGGAAAGTAGGCCGCTGCACACGCGCATGACAACTAAGCGTCTCAGCATTTACCGGAGAAACGGCGTTTACTTGTTTTGTCCATCATCGAAAACGACCGCCGGAGTCTGGTTGGACCACGAGCCGGGATTTGGCCTCAGCACAAGCGCTCCACCGACCGTTCTTGGGAGCACGCTGATGTTGGCACTGTCTTTAAGCGGACCGACGATCCCGCACCCCTCGGACTGGAAGACGCATCGTTTGCCGCTACTTGCATTTACGGGAGCAAAAGCCTGGCGGGGATTTTGTTCATCTGATATTTCATATGTCTCGGTGATGCTACAGGAAACCAAGTTCGCGATAGGGTCATGGCGGCACGACGGGAAAGGATTCGAGGGTTCAGGTGTTCCGCCGGTCGAGTTGGTTTCATCAGCGACACCAGATGAGTTGGCCCATGCAGTCATATCGTCATTCCAAGCGGCCTAAACTTTTCTGAAGGCATCCGAGCGGAGCCCCAGTGCCATCAGGGGGACCCTCGCCGGAGCGATGCGGCGTAAAGGAGCGGCGAATTCATTCGCCGACTTACACAGCGCGCAGCGCCCAATCCTTTACCCTTCGACCGTGGGAAAGCGCGCAGGACACTGATTTGACGCTTCGCGTTTTGTAGGTCGGCGAATGAATTCGCCGCTCCTTTACGCCTCCTCTCACTCACAACGATGCTCCGCCAAAAGACGCTAACCAGTGTCCTGCCGCTGCTTCAACTGAGCTCCACCACCGAGACGCCTTTTGGGAGATTAATACACACGGTGACGCTTTGGCCGGAGCGGTGCCAGGTGCCGCTTTCGAGATCGAGCGGGCGCTTTACTTCGCGGAGGGCGGCGGCGGGTTGCTGATTTTGTGTGTGGCTCGGGATGGCGGTGGGCGGGGCGGGGAATTGCACGGTGAAAGCGGGGCAGGCGTATGGGGCGCGGAATGTGAGCTGGTTGCCGGTGTGTTCGATGCGGGTGAGTTCGCGCGCGGCCCAGTAGCGGGAGATTTCGCTGAGTTTCATCCACAGCAGATTGTCGAAGCGCGCGTGGAGGCGGCGGACGACTTCCTGCCAGATTTTGAAGCCGAGTTCCTGGCCGTTCCAGTAAATGCCGGTCCAGTGCGCAAGGGCGAGGGCGGGCTCGCCGCGCGTGATGACTTCGACCATGCGGCCGGTCTGGAGATCTTCGCTGATGAATTTGTCCACGCCGCCGGGCGGTGTGTTGTCCCAGCCGCCCGTCCAGTCGCCGGCGCAGCCGATGATGCTGACGACGCAGCGCGGGTCGGGGCCGTCGAGTCCGGAGGCGTTTTCGACACGCGGGGCGACGCTCTTTTCTCCCTCGCTGTAGAGGTGGCGGAAGTAATGGGGGATCTCGGCGTTGAATACGTCGCGCACGGATTGGAAGGAGGCTTGGGACAGTTGGGGCAGCGCTTTGTTTCCGAATCCGCCGGGGGTGGTGACGCCTTCGCAGGGCAGGCCGGCGTTTTTGAGGATGTTCAGGGCGTAGGCGAGGTAGTTGCCGATTTCGTCGGCGCTGCGGCCGGTGGTCCAGTCCCAGTTTTCCATGAACTTGAGGGAGTGGTCGGGGTAGGGATGGCCGGTCTTGGTGTCGATGACGCGGGAGTGTGTGACCATTTCGGGATGGATGTCCCAGTTTGGCATGATGGCGGTGCGGACGAGTTCGAGGCTGTCGTTGAGTTCGCGCTGGGTCCAGCCGGGCAACATGCGGTCGAGCCGCCCGACGCAGGCCGGGTAGGGGACGATGCTGTATTTGCCCTTCACGCCTGCGCCGGCGCACCATTCGCCGAATTTGCGGACGAAGGCGTCGGGGATTTCGACGGGCCATTCGCGCCAGTTGCGATGGTAATTCGCGTTGGCCCCGGCGAAGGCCTGGTCGAACTGCGGCATGGTGAAGCGGTTCAAGTTCACGAGGCACGTAGAGTCGTCGATGATGAGGCCGACGGGGATCCTGGCGCGCGGATTGAGCACGGAGACGCCTTCGGCACGAGCGGGGCGATCGCCCGCGAGTTGAGCGAGGAGTGACGGCGCGGCTCCGAGCGCGGCGGCGGCGAGCGTGGTGTTCTTGAGGAATAGGCGGCGAGTGGTGCGCATGGTGCGGACGTTATGTCGTGGGGGAGGGGAGGCAAGGAATCTGTGTGCTGCGGTCGGTGTGGCGTGGCACGAACGAGGGCATTTGTGCGATGGTTTTCCGCAGGAAAAGGAAAGAGGCACACAAACTTTCGTCCGTGTGCCTCTTCAAATTGGTTGCGGGAGTAGGATTTGAACCTACGACCTTCAGGTTATGAGCCTGACGAGCTACCGGGCTGCTCCATCCCGCGATTTGTATTGGACTGCGAAGCCTACCGGCCCGCGTATTTTATGCAAGAGCTTTCTTCCGCGATGTGCGCGAGATTTTGGGCGGGCTTGCCAGAACCTCGCTGAGATATGGCGCGGTGCGGCTCTTTTTGTGAGTGGCGATTTCTTCGGGTGTGCCGCTTGCGACTACCTCGCCGCCGAATCGTCCGGCCTCGGGACCGATGTCGATGACGTAGTCGGCGTCGGCGATGAGCGCGAGATTGTGTTCGATGACAATGACGGTCGCGCCGCTGTCCACGAGGCGATGGAGGACTTTCAGCAGTTCGGCGACGTCGCGCATGTGAAGGCCGATGGTCGGTTCTTCGAGTAAATAGAGAGTGCTTTTCGGCTGCTTCATTTTGCGCATGCGCTCGTTGGAGTCGTGGGCGATTCCGAGAGCCAGCTCATAGACGAGCTTCATGCGCTGGGCCTCGCCCCCGCTCAGCGTGGGGCTGGGCTGTCCGAGCTGAAGGTAGCCAAGTCCGGTGTCGCACAAGAGCGCGAGCGGACGATGAATTTTCGGATGCGCTTTGAAAAACTCCGCTGCCTCGGAAAGCGGAAGACGCAGAACATCACCGATGCTTTTTCCATCGTACAGCACTTCCAACGTGGCGGGATTAAATCGCGCGCCGTGGCAGTCGGTGCACGGATGGTAGCTCGTGGGGAGGAATGCCATTTCCATTTTGATCACGCCCTGTCCGGCGCATGTTTCGCAGCGTCCGCCTTCGGTATTAAATGAGAAGCGCGATGCCGTGTATCCGCGCATCCGGGCCGTGGGGAGCTGGGCGAAGAGCGCACGTACGGCGTCCCATATTCCGAGATAAGTGGCGGGCGTGGAGCGGGTGGTTTTGCCGATAGGGGACTGGTCCACTTCGCGAATGGTTTCGATGTGCTCGATGCCTTTAAGTTTCGATTTTCCTGTCAGCGAGGTCTCGACGGCGGGCTTGAGTGCAGCGCGCATGAGCGTGCTTTTTCCGCTGCCGCTGATACCGGTGATCATGGTGAGCCGGGCGATGGGGAACTTGACGGTGACGTTTTTGAGGTTGTTCACGGACGAGTTGCGAAGCTCCAGCCAGTCGGCCTTGGCGAGCGGCCGTCGCTTGCCGCGAGTGGGGTGCTTCAGCGGTTCGCGCAGGCAGAGTCCGGTGGTGCTTTTTGGATCACGGGTGATTTCTGCAAGTGTTCCCTGTGCGACGACGTATCCGCCGTTCACGCCTGCGCCGGGGCCGAGATCGAGGATCGTATCAGCGCGCCGCATCGTGTCTTCATCGTGCTCGACGATGATGAGCGAGTTCCCCTTCGCTTTGAGCGCGTCGAGCGTGTCGAGCAGCGCGGCGTTGTCGCGGGGGTGGAGGCCGATGGTGGGCTCATCGAGCACGTAGAGAACGCCACGCAAATTACTGCCGAGCTGTGCTGAGAGACGGATGCGCTGGCTCTCGCCGCCACTGAGCGTGCGTGCGCTGCGGGAAAGCGCGAGATATCCGAGCCCGACTTTTCCCATGAACTTCAGCCGCTGCGCAATCTCGGGGACGATGTCGCGGGCGATGGGTTTTTGCGCGGCGGAAAACTTGAACGTCTCAATTGCACGAACGGCTTCATCGACGGAATGGTTCACGAAATCCGCAATCTTGGTGCTCCCGATTTGCACCGCGCAGGATTGCCGGTTCAGCCGCGCGCCGTTGCACGCGGAACATTGATGCGCCTCGCCGCGTTCGAGTCCTTCGCTCTGGCGCTCGATGTCGAGTTCCTGCTCCAGCGCGGATTCGAGCCTCGGGTTGATGCTTTGTTTCCACACTTCTCCAAAGCCCCGGCATTCGGGGCACCATCCGTGCGGCGAATTGAACGAGAACATGCGCGGGTCGAGTTCTTCAAAGCTCACTCCGCAATCCGGGCACGCGCGCTCGGTGCTGAGCACGGTGCTTTTGTTCTTCGCATCGAACACGCGGATCGTTCCGCGCCCGATCCCGAGCGCGCTCTTCACCAGCACGTCGCAATTGGCTCCGGTCGTCTCGCCAACGAGCACTTCGACCGTGTGCTCGCGAAACCGTTCGAGCTTCATCGCGGTATCCACTTTGCGCAGTTCGCCATCGACGAGGAGTGTGGTGAAATTGTGGCGTTTTGCCCATTTCGCGACATCGGTGTGGAAGCCTTTACGTGCTTTAACCAGCGTGGCGAAAATGCGGAGCTTTCCGCGTTTGCCGAGCGCCTCGACCTTGCGGGCGACGGCGTTTGCGGTCTGTTTCTCGACGGCCGTGTGGCAGTCGGGGCAGTGCTGCGTGCCGAGTTTAGAAAAGAGCAGTCGGAGAAAATGATAGACCTCTGTGACGGTTGCGACGGTGCTCTTTCCTCCGCCGCGCGTGATGCGCTGTTCGATGGCGACGCTCGGCGGAAGTCCGGTAATGAGATCGACATCGGGTTTCTCCAACTGCTCCACAAACTGCCGCGCGTAAGGCGACATGACATCGAGAAAGCGCCGCTGTCCCTCGGCAAAAAGGATGTCGAACGCGAGCGTGCTTTTGCCCGATCCGCTGAGGCCGGTGATGACGACCATTTGCTCGCGCGGAATGGTGAGGGTGATGTTTTTCAGGTTGTGCTCGCGTGCTCCGAAGATCGCGATGTCGGTCTTGGGTTTCGCGTGGTAAAGCGACGGTGCCTCGGCTACGCGGACTGATTCTTCGTCGAGAGCATCGAGCACGTTGGCCCCGCTCAATATGTTGCGGAGGAAACGTCCAGTGTAGCTCCCGGTGACCTGGGCGACTTCCTCGGGCGTTCCCGTGGCGACGACTTCGCCGCCGTCCGCGCCGGCTTCGGGGCCGAGGTCGATGACGTAGTCGGCGCATTTGATGACCTCGACGTTGTGCTCGATGACGATGAGCGAATGTCCATTTCGCACGAGCCGATCAAACACGCGGAGCAGCATTGCGATGTCATCGAAATGAAGGCCGGTCGTTGGCTCATCGAGAATGAGTAATGCGCCCGCGTCCTCCTTTTTGGAATGCGTGAGCCGCTCGACCAGTTTTAGCCGCTGGCTCTCGCCTCCGCTGAGAATATTGAGGGGCTGTCCGAGCGTGAGATAGCCGAGGCCTACTTCATCCAGAACCAGCAGCGGGCGGGTGATCTTTTCCGCGCCGAGTGCTTTGAAAAAGACGATCGATTCGCTCACGGTGAGGTCGAGAACTTCGGTGATGTTTTTGCCGCAGAGTTTCACTTTCAGAATGTGCGGCTGATAACGTCGGCCTTCGCATTCCGGGCAGCGAATGAAGACGTCGCTGAGGAATTGCATCTCGATCTTTTCGAACCCACTGCCGTTGCATCGCTCGCATCGCCCCGGTCCGCCGTTGAACGAAAATGCGCTGGCATTCAGTCCCTCGCTCAGCGCCTGTTCCGTGCAGGCGAAAAACTCGCGAATGTGCTCAAAGACGCCCAGATAAACAGCGGGAGTGCTTTTCGGAGTGCGGGCGAGCGGGCTTTGATCGACCAGCACAACGCTGCTCACCTGCTCGAAACCGGTGAGCTTTTTCAAAGCACCCGCCGGATTCTCGCTGGCGAGACTTTTTGCGCGCAGGAGGTTTTCGTACAGGACGCTGTGGACGAGTGTGCTTTTGCCGCTGCCGCTCACACCGGTGACGCAGGTGAAGACACCGAGCGGAATATCGACGTTGATTTTTCGCAGATTGTTTTCGCTGGCTCCGGTGAGCTTCAGCCATGCGGCAGGTTTCCGGCGCGTAGATGGGATGGGAATGGATTTTACACCACGCAGATAGTCCGCAGTGAGAGTGTTTCGCATCGCGTCGGCGTGTCCGGCGAAGACAAGTTCGCCGCCTGCGGCTCCGCGGCCTGGGCCGATTTCCACGACGTGGTCAGCGGCGCGCATGACGCTCTCTTCGTGCTCCACGACGAGGAGCGTGTTGCCTTTGTCGCGCAGCGATTGCATGACGCGAATGAGCCGTCCGGTATCCCGCGGATGCAGGCCGATGCTGGGTTCATCGAGGACAAAGAGCGTGTTGACCAGATTTGCGCCGAGGCAGGTGGTGAGGTTCACTCGCTCGGTCTCCCCGCCGCTCAGGGTCTTGGTGGGCCGGTCGAGCGAGAGATACGCGAGGCCGACTTCGACCATGAATCCGATGCGACTGCGCACCTCGCCAAGAAGCATAGCGGTCGTGCTGTCGAGGGATGCATCGCGGATTTCAAATGCGGCGTGAAGCTCGCCCAGCGGGAGTTGCTGGAGCTCAGGGAGCGTCTTTCCTGCGAAGCGGTAGTTGAGCACTGCGGGCTGGTAGCGTGTGCCGCGGCAGTCGGGGCAGTCGGTGTAGTTACGGTATCGGCTGAGCAACACGCGGACGTGCATTTTATACGCCTTCGATTCCATCCATCGGAAGTATCCAGCGACGCCGTACCAGAGCCCTTCCTTCCAAAGTTCTTCGCCGCTCCGCTTCGTTGCGCGCTCCCAATCTTCACCGTGGAAGACCCACTCCTGCACTTCGCGAGGGAGTTCCTCGAACGGGATGCGCGTGTTCACTTTCTTAGCCTTGCAGCATGTCAAAAGGTCGCGCTGGCAATCCTTGCCGCTCTCGCCGCTGAACGGTTTGATGCAGCCGCCCGCGATGCTCACGCTGCGATCCGGGATGCTGCGGTACAGGTCGATGGCGATGGTCCGGCCAAAGCCGCGGCATTTCGGACATGCTCCGAGCGGGTTGTTGAACGAGAACAATCCGGGCGACGGAGCGAGAATATCGACATCGCAGTGCGCGCAGTGCCAGCCCGTCGAATAGGGATGCGCGTCTTTCCCGCGAATGATGACGATCTTTCCGGAGCCGAGTCGTAAAGCGGTCTCAATCGCCTCAGCGAGGCGCGTCCGATTTTCGGCGGTGGGGGCGATGCGATCCTGAATCACACTCACTTTTGCGGGCAGACGTTTCAGCTTACCCGCGTCATCCGTGCGCACGATCGCGCCGTCGATCCACACGCGGAGGTACCCTTGCTGCTGAAGAAAGGCGAAGAAGTCGGCCGGTTTCGTGCCTTCCGGCGCGGCGACGGCAAAGGTGATGAGGACTGGCTCCTCGCCGGTGATTTGCTCTGCAATGCTCTTCGCGGACTCGGGGCTGATGGGGCGTTTGCACTCCGGACAGGAGGCTTTTGCGAGTCGTGGGAAGAGAAGTTTCAGGTAATCGTTCACGTCGGTCATCGTGCCGACGGTGGAGCGGGTGGATTTTACGTTGTTCGATTGCTCGATGGCGATCGCCGGCGGGATGCCGCGAATCTCGTCCACGCGAGGCTTGTCCATTCGGTCGAGGAACTGCCGGGTGTAGGGCGAGAACGTCTCCACGTAGCGGCGCTGCCCTTCGGCATAAACGGTGTCGAAAGCGAGCGATGACTTACCGGAACCACTGGGGCCGGTGACGACGATCAACTTGCCCAGCGGCAGATCGAGGTCGAAGCCCTTCAGGTTATTCTGCCTTGCCCCTCGGATTTGAATGGCGTCAGGCGCGGTGAGAATAGTCAGAGCAGGTTTTTGTTTCGGCATCGGTACAACGTTGAGTT